>CAYUEH010000014.1:0-3624 GCA_964442465.1 uncultured Laspinema sp.
CCAATATTTCCTATGTCAATCAGGATAACGCCACTGGGGAAATCAGTATTGGACTAGCAGGACACTTCAATGCCTCTGATATGTTGAAAGCGGCGTTCGGCAACGCCACAATCGGCCTACCATTTTTAGGAACGGTCCCTCTCGCCAGTTTGGTACCCTCCGAAGTCCAAGCCAGTGAACTGGTTAAAGTGGTCTATGATAATGGCCCCGCTCAATTCCTCTATAGTTTCGCTGCCGCCGCTTCGGGTCAAGCCAATAACCTCGGCGTCGGTGCAGATGGGATCTCTCATAATGGGAACTATGAAGTTAAACTAGCAGGGGTCCCCGTCACCTCAGTTCCCGAACCCTCCACCATGCTGGCGCTGATGGCAGTGGGCGGTTTATTTGCTACAACCAAGCGCAAAGGCGCGAAAAATGCCTAAGTCTATCTTGTAGATCAGTTTAACACCCTCCTAGAAAAAGGAAGCCTGAAGGCTTCCTTTTTTTTACCCAAACATCAGGAAAAGGCGAAAGGGGAAGTTTCACCCATTGGTCATAAGTCCCTGAGTCCTCTCCTCCTGTTCAACATCGCCACTGGATTCGTTGCTAGGGAACGACCTGAGTCTTTATCCCCATTACAAACTCGCCTGCAACTTATCTAATAAGCCCTCAATATAATCCAACGCACTGGCGATCGTCTGGGGATTTTCGATATCCACATCCACATACTTCCGCAACGCCTCCACCTGATTGATACTCCCCCCGGCAGCCAATAATTCCAGATATCCGGGAATAAAGTCTTTACCCGTTTCCAGATACTTCTGATAACAAGCTAAACTCACAATGTTAGAAGCGGCGTACTGATAGCAATAAAAAGGCTTGAAGAAAATATGCCCAATCCGCGCCCAATCATACTGGTGTTCCGGTAATAATTCCACGGCATTGCCACAGAGATTGCGATACAACTCCATCCACTTTTCATTGACGAACTTGGCATCAAAACTGCCTTCTTTGGCGCGATCGTGAATCGCCAACTCCAAACGGCTAATCGTACTTTGCCGGAATAGCAAATTAAACTGGTCTTCCAACTGCCGCGTCAGCAACGACTTCATCAGCGCCTTATTGTCTGCCGAAGTTTTCAGCAGGTAATCCAGCAACAGCAATTCATTAAAAGTCGAAGCAATCTCTGCTAAAACCAAAGGCGGATTGCTATTATAATAGGACTGAGCATCATCAATCCAAGCAAAATGTAACCCATGACCCATTTCATGAGCCAGGGTAAACAAAGAATTGTAATCGTCCGTGTAAGAGAGCAATAAATAACTGTGTTTACCGTGAGAGTAGGCGCAAAATGCCCCACCCCGTTTACCCGGACGAACCTTGGCATCAATCCAATTTTTCAGGAAAAACTCTTCTGCACGCCGCGCATAATTGACATCAAACTCCTGTAAGGCATTGAGTAAGGTTTCTACCCCGGTTTGATAGTGGACCGGGGGTAAGGGTTCCTCATCCTCCGTCGTCCAAGGTGCATAAAGGTCACAAATCCGGATTTTCTGACCGAGTGCCTTTCCTTTGAGTTGATAGTAGCGCTCAAACAGTTCAAAGCGACTCGCGGTCCCGTCCATAATGGCACGGAAAACAGGTTCAGAAACCTCATCGGCTAACAATTGCTTATGCAACGTAGAGGAATACCGGCGCATCTGACTTTCGATGCGATGATCCTGAGTGACGGTATTTAGAATGAACCCGTAGAGGGAGTTGTGCTGTTTGAGAACATTTCGCACGGAGAGATAGGTATTATACCGCACTTCCGGCGAGGGATGAAACAACAAGGCACTTAATTCTGCCTCATTGCTGGCACTTTTGCCCTCGGGGGTGGTTACGGGTTCATATTCTTGTTCTCCCAAATGCACCGATCGCAATTGGATAAACGCTTGCCGACCCGTGAGACTGTCTTGATTGCGCGTTTGTTCGATTTCTTCGGAAAGAGTGTGAGACCGAAACTCCGCAATTCGATGCAGATAATGGGTATAACTGGCGAGTTCTGGTGCCGCGAGTAATTGCTGGAAATTATCTTCAGAAATCTGCTGTAATTCTAGGTCAAAAAACAGCAATTGATTCTCGATCGCCGTGAGAGCTTCCATCACCTGATCCAGCAGTTGCTTCGCTTCCGTATTGCGCGTATCTGCTGAAAAGGTTAGAGAAGGATAGGCATAGACATAACCGGAGATTTGACCGATTTCTTCCAATTCCTGTAAACAATCGGCGATTTGTGCCGGTTTCAGGGTGGCGACATGGCCACGATAGGTGCGACGAAATCCCGCAGCACGATGCTGAAGGACTTCTAAATCATGCTCGATCTGCGGGTCATCAAACCCTTGATACAGGTCCGATAAGTCCCACTCCTGGGGATGTTCCAATTGCGCGATCGCCGGGGATTGAGGGCTTTGAACCAAAGTAACACTCCTTTGTCACAGTTTGCTACTTTCTATTATGAGGGAAAATTTCCCTATTATCCACACCCAGTCTGGGTACGGCAATCCGAACGGACTACCTGAGTCTATCAGGGGAGCAGATTCCGGTGCAGGTAAATTAATGTAAACCCTGGAAATTATCATAGACCTTTTTAGCCTAAAATTACAGATGAAATATGGCAATTAAACCCGAGTTCCATGGACATAGATAACCTCTGTAAATACCTGGCCGCGAAATATCCACAACGCTTTGCCTCTTGGATATCGCGAAGAATCATTACCTCACCCGTGGAGGTGTTAAAAACCGAATTAACCCTAGAACCTGTGCGGGCTGATTCGGTGATTTTTTTACGGACGGATGAGGAAGTTCTCCATTTAGAATTTCAGGTAAAAGTCCCCAAGGATAGACCGATGCCTTTGCGGATGTTAAATTATTGGGTGCGGCTATATTGGCAATATGGACTGCCCGTGAGACAGGTGATTATTTGGCTGCAACCCACCAGCAATCCAGCGGTGTTTGAGACCGAATTTGTCAGCGAAAATACGCGGCATCGATATGAGGTCATTCGGATTTGGGAGGAATCTCCCGAACTGTTGCTTCAAGACCCCGCATTGCTGCCCTTGGCGGTGTTAGCAGCGACTCAAGAACCAAACCAACTCCTGGCTCAAGTTGCCCAGGAAGTGGCTAAAATAGAAGAAACTGAACTGCGCCAAGAAATCTCTGCTTGTACCCAGATTCTAGCGGGTTTACGGTTTAACAAAGATATGATTGCTAACGTTTTCCGGGAGGAAATTATGCAGGAATCCGTGATTTACCAAGATATTCTTCAAAAGGGACTAGCCAAGGGTCTCGAACAGGGTCTCGAACAGGGTCGGAATCAAGGGAAAAAGCAGGAGGCGATCGCCCTCATTCAGGGGATGCTGAACCGCCGTTTTGGTTCCTTAGAAACCAATGTCCGAGAACGCCTTGAATCCCTGACACTAACTGAATTAGAAGAATTGAGTTTAGCCTTATTCGATTTTACAGAAGTCACCGATTTAGTGACTTGGTTGCAGTCCCGTTAAACTCAATTTTTGGGCCGTTCATAAACGGCCCAAAAGTGAATCAGTTGTGGTGTCATTTAAACCCGAGTTCCATGGACATAGATAACCTCTGTAAATACCTGGCCGC
>CAYUEH010000014.1:3724-11904 GCA_964442465.1 uncultured Laspinema sp.
CGGGAGGAAATTATGCAGGAATCTGTGATTTACCAAGATATTCTTCAAAAGGGACTAGCCAAGGGTCTCGAACAGGGACTGAATCAAGGGAAAAAACAGGAGGCGATCGCCCTACTTCAGGGGATGCTGAACCGCCGTTTTGCTTCCCTGGAACCCAATGTTCAAGAACGCCTTGAATCCCTGACCCTAACTCAATTAGAAGAGTTGAGTTTGGCCTTATTCGATTTTACAGAAGTCACGGATTTAGTGACTTGGTTGCAGTCCCGTTAAAATCAAGTTTATGGCCGTTCATTAACGGCCATAAACCCAATAATAAGTTGGGTTATTACGGTTTGCTCAAGATTTAATTGCTAACTTTTTCTGGAGGGAATTATGCAGGAATCCGTGATTTACCAAGACATCTTTCAAAAGGGAGTAGCAAAAGGTCTTGAACAGGGTCTGAATCAAGGGAAAAAACAGGAGGCGATCGCCATGATTATGCGTCCGATTACCCGACGGTTTGGTTCCCTGGAACCTGATATCCGAGACCGCATTGATGCACTCACAACGGCTCAATTGGAAGACTTGAATGAGGCTTTATTCGATTTTACAGAAGTCACAGATTTAGTGACTTGGCTGGAGTCTCATTAGCCGGTTTCCCCAATTTTGTGGATAGTAGGGACAAGGCAGTGCTTTGTCCTTACTGTTTTGTCCTTGGTCCTTGGGCATGGGTCATTGGTCATTGGTCCTTTGATGACTTCAAAAATTAGGCTTTAAGGGGCGATTAAATGCTCCTCAGAACGGCGATATTGGGCTTTGAGACGCGATCGCTTGATGGGCAGCCAGACCATGACTCCAAGCACAGGAACGCCGGTGATTGCTGCTGCTGCAATCAGTAACGGGGTCCAGAATCCTAATTGTACAGCAATGCCGCAACTGATGCCGGAGGCGGCAGTTAGCAGGGAGAGGGCAGTGGCGATTTGGAGTCCAAATTCCTTGGTAATCCCGGAGGCTGCTAAGATTAAGGCAACTCCGGTGACTGCGGTGGCGGCTAAGGTGCCAGCGGTGGCCCAGGCCCCGATGAGACTGGCCCCGGCAGCCATTCCTAGGGTAAATCCGGCGATCGCTGCAATCAGGGTTGTTGCCACAGCCGTGAGCATAAATTTTACCACAAATCCCTGCTTTCCTGTCAGTTTAGCAAGCCCCGCCCAAGCTAGAAATCCACTCAGGGCGATCGCAATTGGGGTGGCGATGGAATGTAGGGCTAACATTCCTCCAGCACCAGCGGCTAAAAATAACAATCCTAATGAACTGTAGGGTAATTTTTGAGTAACAATCGGCATGGGAGCCGTGGTAATTTCTAGGGGAATTCTAATCGGATTGGGTATGCCATTATGTTCTAATAAAAGTTCTCTTTGATAGGTTTGATTGGCGCGTAAATGGCTCGTATCAATAATAACTTGAGCGTCCAACCGATTCTTTTTAAACTGTGCGGGAGAAAAGGAAATCCAAGCATGAGCATCGGGACGATGAGGCGGGTCCTGGGGATGGGGGGCAACCTGCCATTTTCCCCGGAGTCGGGTGTCGGCAACCGGGTTTTTAATCGAGAGGGTGTGGATAATTTGTTCGCCTAGGGTTGAGGCAGTTGCGGTGATGTGAGTTTTGCTCAGATGAACTTCCGGTGTGCGAACGACATAAATCGGTTCCAATGCGGCCAAGGCGGTTGCTGCATCGGGGAAGCGATCGCCCGGATTGGGTTGGACCATTGTTTCTAACCATTCAATCCAGCGCCAACTGACTTTCGGGGTGAGATGTTTGAATTGAATGCGATAATCGTCATCGACCAACTCGGCGATCGCCACGGATCGAGTCCCCGTCAGTAAACAAATCAACGTAGCGCCTAATCCGTAAAGGTCAGACGCCGCAGACAGTTGGCGATTCAGCAGTTGTTCCGGGGGCATAAATCCCATCGTCCCTTTGACCATACTGCTCATTGCTACCTCTTCCGAACCGAGTTTCGCAAAGCCAAAATCGACGAGATATAACGTGAGGCGATCGCTCACCAGGATATTTTCCGGTTTAATATCCCGATGAATCACCAACGGGTTCCGAGTTTGCAGATAAACTAAGATATTTAAAGCCGCGATCGCCAGTGCCTTGACCTCCTCCGGGTCAAAACTGCGTGGCACCGCCAGGGATTGAGCATCTTTATACTCCTGGACCATACAAAACCCATCGCCCGTCTCAAACGAATCCAAATATTTAGGAATCCCCGGGTGATTTAACTGTTGCAACACCTCTATTTCCCGTTCCACCGCCCGATAAGCGGACCAGTCGGAACCACTGGTGGCAAACTGGAATTGTTTAATCGCTACAGATTCTTGTCGCTGCTGATTCAGCGCCAAATAAGTTACCCGACCCCCGGCACGATTATGGCCGAGTTCTCGGATAATTTTATAGCCGTTTGCGCTAAAGTCGGGAAAATCATTCATGGTGGAAAATCGCTAGGGGCTGTTTTTATTGTAGGAGATGGGGAGGGTGGGAAGATGGGGATGATTGGGGAGATGGGGGAGATGGGGGAGATTGGGGAGGATGTTTGTAGTAACGACTTCAGTCGTTATCCATGTTTGTAGTAACGACTTCAGTCGTTTCCGGGTGAAGCCGTGACAAGCACCATGAGCAGGTTAAGCGCTTGTGAAGGAACTGGAGGATCCGGACATGAGTGCGTGACTTGGCTGACGCCAAGTCACGCGGTAACGACTGAAGTCGTTACTACAAACATTTTGAACTCTATCCCCCCATCCTCCCCATCCTCCCCATCCTCCCCATCCTCCCCATCTCCCTACGATCGCAACTGTTTCAATAGCAACTTAACCTCCTCGGGAGTCAACTCCCGCCATTGTCCCGGTTGTAACTCCCCGAGGGAGAGGTTGCCGATGCCCGATCGCACTAGGCGTAGGGTGGGAAACCCGACAGCAGCAGTCATGCGTCGGACTTGGCGGTTTTTGCCTTCGGTGAGGGTCATTTCTAACCAGGCGGTGGGGACGGTTTTGCGAAAGCGCACTGGGGGATCGCGAGGAGGGAGTTCGGGTTCCGTGGGTAAGAGTTGCACCGTTGCCGGTCGGGTGCGATAATCCTGAATCTGGACGCCGTTGCGCAGGGAATCTAGGGCCTGTTCGTCGGGGATGCGCTCCACCTGGACCCAATAGGTCCGGGGATGGGCATATTTCGGGGAACAGAGGCGATGTTGGATGGCACCGTGATTGGTTAACAGCAACAGTCCCTCACTATCTAAATCTAGGCGACCGACGGCATAAATGTCGGGGATATCAATGTAATCTTTTAAGGTCCGGCGTGGAATCCCTGCATTCTTGCCGTCGCGATCGCTAAATTGGCAAAGTACGTTATAGGGTTTGTGAAACAAAATATAATGATAAGACACAGCGCAATTCACGGATAAAACATAACATTCGGTTATAAGTAAGGATTTTACCTCAACAAGTCGGAGGAACAAGCGGTTGCCTTGTCCCTCCGATGCATAGGAAAATGTTAGGCGTTGGAGTTCACTGATAAACGGGTTTCTAACCAGTCTAAAATCAGGGGATTTACCACCTCTGGACGTTCATCATGGGGACAGTGGCCGGTATTGGGAATGGACTTAAAGGTCATGGACCGTTCTGGGTGAGACTCTTGGAAAATCCGACTTCCGGCGATCGGTGTCCAAGGGTCATCTTCCCCCCACAACACCAATAACGGATGGGTAACATTCGGTAAAATCTCCGAGGGAGGTGTTCCCGGAGGTGCACTCAAAATTGAGGCAAACACTTTTTGTGCCCCCACATCACAGGAAGGTTCGTATAGCAAATCGACCAACTCATCGGTAATCGCTTCATGGTTGCGATACACTTGGCGCAAGGTATTGCGAATTCGGTGTTTTTGGCGAATGCGGTTAAACAGGAACGTGCCTACAGTGGGGGAACTCACTAATTTACTAAACGTACCCATCACCAACCGCAAGGGCGGATTCAGTTCTTCCGGGCGATGATTTAACCCCCCGGCACAATTGATTAACACCCCCCCTGCTGACTTGTCGGGGTGATTGGCAACCAGCATCAGACTGAGTAATGCACCAATGGAATTGCCGATAAATACCGTCGGTTCCTGGATATGTTCCGTCCAGAAATCCGTAATCAGTTCTTCCCACAGTTCCAGGGTGTAATTCAGGGGGGCTTTATCTGAACCGCCAAACCCCAGCAAATCCAAGGCAAACACGCGATATCCGCCTTCGGCAAGGGCGGGTATGTTCTTGCGCCAATGGCCGATGGAGGCCCCGAATCCATGAATCAGGAGGAGGGGACGACCGACCCCTTGAACGGCATACTGAACTTTATGGCCGTTCCAAATCCAGGTTTCCTTGGCGATCGCAGTCGGGAGTCTAAGCTGTTGTGTGGTCACGGTCTCTATTATTAAGTTTAGTAAACTCTCTTTATCATAATCTAGGAAGGGGCTACTTGGGCGGACCCGAAACCCAGGGACCAGAAACCGGGTTTCTGACCCAGATGCTCTGATAACCTAGTATCTTGTTGATGCCACTTCGCCGTAAAATTGATAGAGTAGCGAGTTGAAAGTCATGGGAGAATGGGTACAGCGTTGCAGTCTCAGCAGAATCGGAGTTATGCCATTATTGGCACCGGGGCGATTGGCGGGTTTTATGGCGCGAAACTCCAGCAGGCGGGGTTTGACGTGCATTTTTTGCTGCATAGCGATTATCAGTTCGTGCAGCAGCGCGGATTAAGGGTGGATTCGGTGTGGGGAGACTTTACCCTCGACTCCCCGAATGTTTATAACGATGTCCACCAAATGCCTGCTTGTGATGTGGTGATTGTTGCCCTAAAAACCACCCGCAATTCTTTATTGACCACTTTGCTGCCGCCGGTTTTGAAAGAATCTGGGGCGGTATTAATGTTACAAAATGGTCTGGGTAACGAAGAGGCGATCGCCCCGATTGTTGGTTCGGCTCATATTCTGGGCGGATTATGCTTTATTTGTTCTAACAAAGTCGGAGCAGGTCATATTCACCACCTCGATTATGGTACGATTACCCTGGGGGAATATGCACCAGATTATCAACCCTTGGGAATCACTGCTACTCTCCGAGACATTGCCGGAGATTTTGAAACTGCCGGAATTCCGATTCAATTTGCCGAAGATTTACTCCTCGCCCGCTGGAAAAAATTGATTTGGAATATTCCTTATAATGGCTTGTCCGTGGTCCTGAATGCCCGCACCGATGAAATTATGGGGAATGAATACACCAGTCTCTTATGCGAACAATTAATGCAGGAAGTCGGGGCGATCGCTGATGCTTATGGCCGGGAAATTCCCCAAAGTTTTATGCAAAAAATGCTGGACCATACGGCTAATATGAAGCCTTATATTACCAGTATGAAATTGGATTATGACCACCACCGCCCCCTAGAAGTAGAATCCATCATCGGGAATCCTCTACAAGCAGCGATCGCCAAACAAATCCCAGTCCCCAAAATAGCCATGCTTTACGCCCAATTAAACTTCATAAACACTCAAATCCAAACCCAAACCCCTCTCCCCCGTTCGTAGTAACGACTTCAGTCGTTATCTTTCCCCCGTTCGTAGTAACGACTTCAGTCGTTCTCTTTCCCCCGTTCGTAGTAACGACTTCAGTCGTTCTCTTTCCCCTTAAACCACCCCCAACCACCCGCACAATTATGGATGAACGCTTAATCAAACCCGGACTCCCCCAACCTCCCACATTCGATCGCCTCAGGGATGAAAGATTGTATCGCAAACAACGCTTGGCAGCCGCATTTCGCCTATTCGCTCACTTTGGATTTGATGAAGGAGTGGCGGGTCATATTACAGTGCGGGACCCGGAATTTCCTGACCAATTCTGGGTCAATCCCTTTGGAATGTATTTCGGTCATATTCGCGTCTCGGACCTAGTATTAGTCAACCATCAAGGGGAAATCTTAGAAGGCGATCGCCCGATTAATGCTGCGGGATTTGCCATTCATTCCCAAATCCACAAAGCACGTCCCGATGTCATCGCCGCAGTACATACTCATTCCCTCTATGGCAAAACCTGGTCCACCCTGGGACGACTCCTTGACCCTCTCACTCAAGATGCCTGTGCCTTTTACGGAGATCATACCTTATTTGATGACTATACTGGCGTGGTGTTAGACGTGAGTGAGGGCGAACGATTAGCGCGAACCTTGGGAAACGCGAAGGCGATTATCCTACGCAATCATGGATTACTCACTGTGGGTCATTCCGTGGATGAGGCAAGCTGGTGGTTTATTACAATGGATCGGTCCTGTCAAAGTCAACTGATGGCAGAAGCAGCAGGAAAACCCATCGCTATTGCGCCAGACATTGCTCAATTGACTTATACTCAGGTGGGAAGTCATTACCTGGGTTGGTTTAGCTTTCAGTCGCTTTATGAGATGATTGTTCGTCAGCAACCGGATTTATTGGAATAAAGGAGGCGATCGCCTGGAAAAATCTGACTCAATTTTCCTCAGTAAACGTGAGAAGATTCCCGCCTAACACTGATGGCAATCCATCGGGGATGTTGATGAATTGCCATCGGGCTGGGATAGCTGTAATTTCATCAAAAATTGACTTAATTTCTTATAATCGAAAGAATAGCCGGACTGGATGCTAATCAGGACTTACGCAGATTTGGAGAATCCAGACTAAATGTAGAGGCGATTCGAGAATCGCCTCTACATTTAGGGGTTCATATTTCCTACTAATAAAATCCCCTTACTCGGTTGATCTGAAGTATAAAGTTTGAGATTTCATCCTTTTGATAGAGGGGAAAAAGCGTTAATGTAGTAAAAATGAACTTTAATCTCAACCCCAAAATTAGTGATGCAACTAACCCGCGTTGATGGAATTACCCGAGGACTAGCTTTAGAGGCGATCGCCTCCTATAACATCCACCTTTCTCCTAGAAAAGGGTTTGCCTGCGCTCATCGGATGTTACATCAAGATGAGTCTTGTTCGGATTATATTTACCGGATGTTTAGCAGTGAGAATTTTCTGGCTGCTGTTGCCCACTCTGGGGAACGGTTCCGCGCTTGTGCTAACGCCCACCAAACTTTAAAAGGAACATCGAAATCTGGTTTCGGCTGTATTGTGCTTCCCTGCTGTCTCCCATTATAAAAATTGAAGGTGTCAATCCCCAGGCGTAATCCGGGTAGAGGTGGGGAATTTTCCGTCTCTACCCCCTTTTGCAGCTAACTGGAGGCGCTAGTATAAAACCGGAGGGCAAACCGCCAAAATGCCATCGAAGCCAAGAAGAGGGCGATCGCCAACAGGGCAGCCCCAGCAATCCAACTGACTTCGACCCGTCCTAACACCGACTCTGCGGGGACGGTAGTGAGAAAGGCGACGGGGACGATGAAGGTGAAGAAAAAGCGATAGGCAGTGGGATAAGCCACCATTGGAAATCGACCCGCTTCCAGTAATCCTCTGAGAACTTGGGTAACATTATATATTTTTACGAACCAAATACTCATCGCACCTAACATAAACCACAGGCTATAGAGACTGATGGCCCCAAAGAGGAGGGGAATCAAACTGACAAGATAATTAACCGGGGGTAAATTCAGGTTGCTACCGGCATAAACAATCAGGAGTAAGCCTAAAATAATATCAGGCAGTCCCCACAGGGAAATCGTCCGTCCCGATAGCCAAAATTGCGAACTGATGGGTTTAAGCAGGACAAAATCGAGAGTACCTTCTTGGACTTGTTTGACAATGGTATTCAAATTAGGGGCGAGGAAGGTGGAGGAAAAGCCTTGGAGAATGGTAAAGACTCCCAAAACCACGAGGGCTTCTTCCCATTGCCATCCCGCGAAATTGTAATCCGTGCCGTAGAATAGGGAGAGGGCAAACCAACTCCCGGCGAGGTTTCCGAGGCTACTGAAGGATGCGATCGCAAAATTGACCCGATATTCGAGTTCAGCAGTGATCGCCGTTTTCCAAAATAGCAAGAGTATCGACCAATATAGCACGAATACAGACCAATATCGTTTCATGTTGTTTGGGGATTTGAGAAGATAATAAATTGGGAAGGACCAAAATTAGTCTGGTTTTTTATTAGCGTAGCGCAACGAGTACCCCTTGAGGAAATCCAAAACTTCCGAGGGACC
>CAYUEH010000014.1:12004-24324 GCA_964442465.1 uncultured Laspinema sp.
CGGGATACCCTCCCTAAAATCATTGAGGCGATCGCTTCTATCCTCGATCCGTTCCAAAAGACTGATCAACGCACTCTATTACAGACCGCTTTAGATCATGGATTTATCAACCTGCAACCCGACTACAAAGCTCAAGAAATTGTCCGAGAATATGGGTTAGCCCGAGAGACCATTTTAGATGCGATCGAGGAACAACTCGAACGCAGCAATCCGAAAGAAGTGATTCGGGTCATGCGCCTGATTGAGCAGGCAATGGATGAAGTGATCGGACTCTGCTTCGCCAGTTATACCGAAGAACAATTGCAAGAATTACAGATTTTATACGCCCAGATCAAGCTCACCAATCAAGAACTGGCGCGATTAGTCCGGGCGAGTCAAGAAAATCTGGCCCACCTTGCCCATGAATTGAAAACCCCCCTGACTTCGATTATTGGCTATTCCGATCTCTTTTTACGTCAACAGCGAAAACATTTAGAAGAATGGGAGAAGGCCGTTCCTAATTTAGAGCATATTGAAAAAGTGCTTCGCAACGGACGACAGTTACTCCAGTTAATTAACGATGCCCTGGAAATTTCGCGCTATGAATCCGGGAAACTGCCACTTCATCTGATGGAAACCAATGTGCGTAATGTGATTAATTTAACCGTGGAAATGGTTGAGTATATGGCCCATGCTAAAAATATTACCATTGAGGTAGACTGCGATCAATCTTTTAATCTAATCGTGAGTGACCCGTTACTGTTACAGCAAGTGCTGACCAATTTAGTCACTAATGCAGTTCGTTATACCGACAAAGGAACAGTCCTGATTCGCTGCCAAGTGATCTCGGAACAAAACTGGTCAATCACGGTGATTGATACCGGGGTTGGGATTGAGGAAAAAGACCAATCTCAGATTTTTGAACCCTATTTTCGAGTATCTGGTCGGAATAATACATTTTTGCCGAATAGTACGGGATTGGGACTGGCGATCGTCTCACGGTTGGTGAAGTTGTTGCAAGGCAATATTCAGGTGTTTTCAGAAGTGAATGTGGGGTCTACCTTTACGGTGACTTTGCCTCTCCAAATTCAGCAAGTATCAACCCGGGCAGCCATTTTTTAGAGGGTTAAAACCTGTTTCGCTCTCCACCTTGTCTGGGACTTCAAACGGTTCGAGATCCCCTGACTCGGGGTTCCTCTACTCCGGGGGATTTTCTCTTGACAACAGGGTATATTCATGGTAATACTAAAAACTATTTGGGGATCTGGAACGCCAGGGTAAACCCATGATAGGCCGTCGCTAAACTTCCGCAAAATAGCCGATGTTTGTCCGGTAAGTTTTAGTATAAAATAAGAAATCAATCAATAATTCACGGAACTCAACCTAAACGGGTCCAATATAGGGGTTAACCTCCCTGGTCTCGAAGAACACAAATGACAACAGCATAGAGAATGATCTATTGATTGAGTTAGCCATTTCTATACTTCTGTCATTAATTGGTGCTGGGAAATTGAAACCGCATACAGAACAATTTAGTCCTTTCCGGGAGAGTGGGAGACGCAGATGATTACTCAACTATTCAGCAAATTTCAAAATAAGCTCTTGATTCTACTTTTCTTGAGTACGTTCATTCCAGTGGCAATTGTCGGCGGATATAGTACCCTGTCCTACCGGAAGGTTTTAACCGAGTTACTTTATAACCAAATGGTGCGTCAAGGGACAGATAGTGAATCCAAAATAACGTCTTTTCTAAACAATGTTAAAGCTGATGTCTTATACCTCAGCCAAACCCCTCCAGTTCAAGGGATTGCGAGAGCTAGAGCCAATCAAGGAATTGACCCCAAAGATAATTCCTCCTATCAAGATTGGAAAGATCGATTGGAAATCATTTTTTATTCTTTCCTGGAATCTAAACAGTATTATTATCAACTCCGCTATTTGGATGAAAATGGCAATGAGTTGGTTCGCATGGACTTAAAAAATGGAACGATTCAGACTATTCCCGATTCCCAACTTCAAAACAAGGCAGATCATGAGTATTTCATCGAAACGATGAAATTAAATTCCGGGGAAATTTTTGTTTCCGAGGTTAATTTGAATCGAGAAAATGGAGAAATAGAAGTCCCTTATACCCCAGTGATTCGCTACAGCACCCCGATTTATAGTGCAGCGGGAGAAAAAAAGGGAATCGTGATTGCTAATGTATTTGCCGATTCCTTTTTAGAAATGGTGGATGAAACAACAGAGGATGACTCCCATGAAACCTTTGTCATTAATCCAGAAGGCTACTATATTTATCACCGAAATGAAAGCAAGGAATGGGGATTTGATTTAAAGGAACAGAAAACCATATTCGAGGACTATCCTGAAGAAATTAGTCAAAAATTATTGTCTTTTGAGCCTGGATTTATTTCAGAAGAAAGTGATTGGTTGATTAGCTATAATCCAATTTCACCGAATAGTCAAAGTCATAAAAATGGGTTTGTTTTGGTTTATGCTGCTCCTCAAGATGTAGTTTTTGGCCCGATTAATACCCTGAACACTGTGGCAATTCTGATTACTGGGGTTTCCTTGGTGATTGTCCTGCAAGTTGGGAGTATGATTTTAAAGAATTTGCTCGGTTCTATTCGAGAGATTACCGGGGTGGTTTCCTCCTTTTCCATAGAACTATTGGCAACCATTGAACAGCAAGAACGGATGACGGTGCAGCAGTCGGCATCGGTGCAAGAAACCACCGTGGCGATTGATCGGATTAATGCCGCTTCCGCAGAATCTGCTCGACAAGCGCAAAATGCAGCTATTGGTGGAAAACACGCTTTAATTCGAGTAGAAGAAGGGAGCAAAGCGGTGTCCCAAACTTTTGAGGAAATGGAGACTTTGAAAGAAAAGGTAGAGGCGATCGCCTCCCGTAGTTTCAGCTTAAATGAGCAAACCAATAAAATTAGCACCATCTCCAATTTAGTCAGCAATTTAGCCACAGAAACCAATATGTTGGCCCTGAATGCAGCAGTGGAAGCGGTTCGTGCAGGAGAGCACGGCAAAGGGTTCGGCGTGGTTGCCTCGGAAATTAGAAAACTCGCCGATCGCAGTAAACAATCCACCCAGAATATTTCTACCTTAATTCAAGATATTGAACAGGCGGTTAATTCAATGGCCCTAGCTGCTCATGAGGGCCAAACCAATGTCAAAACTGGGGTGAAAATTGCTCAAAATACCGCAGAAGTGTTTACGGATATTGCCGGTGGGATGGAACAAATTGTGGAACATACCCAACAAATCGCCCTCACGGCACAACAACAATCCCTGGCGATCGAACAGGTGATGACTGCCATGAACGATCTCACCCATGAAGCAGCAGAAACCGCAACGAGCATGACTCACGTCAAAACCGGGATTCAAAAACTCAACGAAACCGCCTTAAATCTCAAATCCATGATTTGAGTTCAAATTAAGCCCCCATCCCGGAATATTGGCGCAACCCGCGACGCCACAACCAGCGATTGATCATCCAAAAGATTGCCACCCAACCGCACATAATGGCCAGACTGGGGAGAACATTCACAGGTAATCCCACCAATAACGCTGCGGGAAAGTGAATCATATAGGGAAATGGTGTCCATAAAACCACTTGACGCACGGATTCCGGGAACACCTCTAATGGCGCAACCATGCCCGAGAAAAACAGATAAAACAGAAACCAAAACTGCTCGATCGCATTCGCCCGTTCTATCCAAAAACACAGGAGAGAAAAGGTATATTGAATCAAAAAACGCAGGATAAATCCCAAGATAACCACCCCAATCCAGAGCAAAAACCGTCCTAAATCGGGCAGCCAAAACGCATCAGGATATAAGGCAAAAAAGATTAAAATCAAGCCGCCAATAAAGGGGAGGCGAGCACCGCGTTCCGCTAAATGAGAGGCGACATGATGCCACACCGGGTCCAAGGGTTGTAATAACCGCATGGAGAGTTTTCCTTCCACTACTTCTTTTTCAAACTCCCAAACCACCCAAACCACATTGAATTGACGGACAATAAAGGCCGCTAAAAAATATCGAGCAAATTCCACGGATTCCAAGGGAAAATCTCCCCCTTGAGAGGCTTCTAACCAGAGTCCCATTAAAATAAACGGCAAAGTACCCGACAGCGCCCAGAGCACAATTTCGGCGCGATATTCGAGCATATAAGCATAATGAACGGAGAATAAAGTGGGAGCAATTCTGAAAAAACGTCTCATGAATTTTAGGGTTTAACAGATTAAGGGATGGGTTCAGGGAAAGGTTGAGAAACCCGCACCCGTGCATGGTGGGGCTATACGGACGAAGCCTGCCTGCGCAGGCTATGAGATAAAAACAACTTTTGATACCCGAATTTGGTATCACCGGATGGTTTAGCCGATCGCCCCTGCGGTAAAGACTCGTCCAATTACTTCTTCAATCGGGGGTTCAGTCACGGTCAAATCTAATATTTCAAAATCGATTAAAATCTGACTCACCGTAGCAGTTAGGGTATCCCGACGCACCAATAATCGCACCGACTGACCCGCAATTTCTTCGACTTCGCCATACTGCGAGATTTGTTGCCGCAATTTCTCCGGGTCAGACACCGCATGAGTTAACTCTAACTGCACCTCACGATAGGGCGCAAACCGCTCAACTAACCCATCTAAACTGCCATCATAAATCAATTGACCGGCATAAATTAAAATCACGCGATCGCATAGCGCCGTAATATCCGCCATGTAATGACTGGTTAACAAAATTGTCGCCCCAGTGCGTTGATTGTACTCCCGTAAAAACTCCCGGACTGATGCTTGTCCATTGACATCTAATCCCAGAGTCGGTTCATCCAAAAATAGTACATCCGGATTGTGCAACAATGCCGCCATCAATTCTGCTTTCATCCGTTCCCCGAGGGACAGTTTTCGAACAGGTTGATTTAGCTTTCCTTCCAGAGAAAGCATTTCCGTTAATTGACCAATGCGTTTTCGACATTCTTTCTCCGGAATCCCATACACCGCCCCATTAATTCGTAACGAATCTGATGCGGGTAAATCCCAGAGTAATTGTTGCTTTTGTCCCATGACTAAGGTAATTTTTTGCAGAAATGCTTCTTGGCGTTGAAACGGAACATGACCCGCCACCTCTACCCGCCCACTAGAGGGATGAATTAACCCGGTTAACATTTTTAAAGTCGTGGTTTTTCCCGCCCCATTGGGTCCTAAAAATCCCACCACTTCCCCGGGTTGGATTTGAAACGAAACATCCTTCACCGCTTCGATATTCCGATAGGTCCGTTTGAAAAAGTGATTCAGCGTCCCTTTGAGTCCCGGTTGTTTGATGGCAACGGGATAAACTTTACTGAGATGTTCGGCAACAATGATTGACATAATAATTATTTTTACTAAACCCGCAACTCATCCGGTGAAATGTTCATCAGGAATTACACAAGACCCCTAAATGTAGGGGCGATTCGCGAATCGCCCCTACATTTACGAGGGGTTTTTATCTAGGCGTAAGTCCTGTTAATCTAACCCCGCCAAAGCAGACTGGGTGGAGTCGCACTATGCTTTACAGGCTAAGTCTATTTTACCTCAGGGGAGCAACTCTTTTAACTCAACAACCCGAACCACGGGATGGGGATGGGTGAAAATCAACCCATTATGACGATAAACGAGAATCAATTGAACCACCAGGCGCTCAAGAATCTCAAAGATTTTTCCTAAACAATGGCGACTTTTAAAATGTTCCAGGGGGGAGGGAGTTCGCTGAATCAACCATTCGGTGAGTCGGTATTTCCAGGACCGAGTTCCCCGCTTAGAAATTTGCAAAATTGTCCCGGGAATGAAGTCCCCTTGATTGGCCCAAAATGCGTAGCGTTCCCCGAGGGTAAAGTAATGAAATACGGAAGGATGGGGACTAGATTGGGCTAATTTTGGGGCAAGTCCTAAAGGATTAAAGGTGACGACGGACCGAATGGAATTGGGATATTTAACCGCCAGTTGTTGAGCGATTTTACCCCCGAGACTTTCGCCGATCACGTCCGGGCGATCGCCTTGTTGACCTTTTTCCGTAATCCAGGCGACTGCACCTTCCGTTTCTGCTGCTTTCGATTGCCAATCCATGTGAGCAATAAACACCTCTGGGGTATCTTGCAGGACTCCATCCAACGGATACCAAGACCCATATCCCCGAATCACTAATACCGGCGGTGCATTGCCCGATAAAGGAACTCGACCCTCAGCATAAAATCCCGTAATTTTATCTTCAAATACCTTTTCAACTTGATAGTTCCCTCGGACCATTTGTCCCTCGGTATGACGGACATAAATCGAGGGTTCGTCTTGTTTTACAATCAAGGTGAGTTGGGGTTTACTAAACTGTTCATAAACCACATCTAGGGGATGCCGAGGGGGTGGGGAGGGGATAAAATCCGGGAAGTTAACTGAACCAGCGGGTTGTTGACCGAGTTGAGCGAGTTTTGATTGAGATTTTTTGCGTTTAAATAGCACGAATTCATTCCCCTTGCACACCGAGAGGGTCATTACCCGTTTATGTTTATAGAGCATAGCTTAATACGGAATCCGGTTGTGATAGTGATAGTAAAAACCCACACCCTGAAGGGTGCGGGTTCCCGGTTCAGGGAAAAATCCCCCCCCCTTTCACCGTAAGAATTTGAGCAGAATTAATCCAATCCTGTTCAAATCCACCTAAATGAGTCGTTGCAATCACCGTTTGAAATCGGTCTTGAATCGCTTCCAAAAGTTGGTTTTGCCGCTTGGGGTCTAACTCGGCAAGCACATCATCGAGGAGTAAAACTGGGGGTTCTCCAACGATCTCCTCAATCAGTTTTAGTTCTGCCAATTTTAAAGCTAAAACTAGGGTGCGTTGTTGTCCCTGGGAAGCGAATTGTTTCACCGGGAGTTCGTTGAGGGTGAACTCGATATCATCGCGGTGAGGACCGACGAGAGTTGTCCCTTGAAATGATTCTGCGATCGCCCGGGATTGGAGTTTTTCTAAAAATGCCTGCATCGCCTGTTGAGGACGATCGCGCAACACTTTATCTTGCATTTTTTCCACATTGGGGGCATAATGAATACATAGAGATTCCACTCGCCCACTAATCGCCGCGTGCCAGGTTTCGGCAATGGGAACCAATCGGTCTAATGCCCGCGATCGCCGCTGCATCACCCGGACTCCAATGGTGGCCAATTGAGCATCCCATAACCCCAATTGTGCCTGATGTTCCGGACTGAGAGCAGATTTCTCTCCCCGGGAATCCGCACTTCTAATCTCTTTTAATAACGCATTTCTTTGTTTTAACACTTTATTATATTGCTGTAAAATATGAGCATAAATTGGTTCAAGTTGGACCAATAACCCATCTAACCAATTGCGCCGCGTTTCCGGACCCGACCGGACTAACTCCAAATCCAAACTGGAAAACTGAACCACATTTAACAGACCCAAAAAATCCACATTCCGCCGACAGGTTTCTTCATCGACAGATACCGTTCGCCGTCCACTCCGACGCAGAACTACGCCCAATTTAACCGTCCGATATTCCCGAGACACCATCCCGATAATTTGTCCCTGGGGTTCGCCCTCCCGCACTAAATCGCGATCGCGCGAAACCCGAGAACTCTTCAAGGTGGAAAGGAACCCCAATGCTTCCAAGACATTGGTTTTCCCCTGAGCATTATCCCCCACTAAAATAGTCTTCGGGGCATTTAACTCAATCTCTTGTTCCTGATAATTCCTAAATTGTCTTAAATGCAGTTGATTTATAAACATCATTAAATCAAGTTTATTACAATAAAATCAACCCATAATCCCCATAAAAAATTCCACCGTTCAACGTCCCGACTTCAGTAGCGACAACCCCAGGGGGTTAAAACCCCCTGCTAATAGCTAAAGTCGGATCAATCCGACTAAAAACACCACGGGATAAGATGAGCAGTCGGATTTAGCAGGGGGTTCAAACTGCTAATAGCTAAAGTCGGATAAATCTGACTAAAAACACCACGGGATAAGATGAGCAGTCGGATTTAGATAAGCAGTCGTCTAAAGACGACTTTAGCTATTAGGCGGGGGTTTTAACCCCCGCCGGTATGGGCGCTTATAGCGCCCATACCTCGGATCTAAAAACTAGATAAGACTGTCAGTCGTCTTTAGACGACCTAGGGGCGCTTCGCGAAGCGCCCCTACAGGGGGATTTATCCCACACCGGTGCCGGACTTTTTACCGCGATAAAACAACAGAAAAAAGACCTTTTCCATCTCCACCCAAACAAACAACAACGAACTAAATCCTAAACACATTGCTAATTCAGTCGGCGTCAACCAATGGGTTCCAAAAAACACCCGCAAGGGTTCGACATAAATCAATAGAAGCTGGAGAATCGTGGTAATAATCACCGCCCCAAATACAAACGGATTCGACAACGGATTTAACTGAATGGTCAACTGAGTCTTGGACCGGACGGCGATCGCATGACCCATTTGAGCAATACACAAGGTCGTAAACACCATCGTTTTCCAACGGTCCTGAGAGAGTCCTTCACCCACAACGGTGTGGGTGTAATAAAACGCCACCATCATTAAGGCAATGGAAATAATCGCGAACACAATCCCAATTCGCACCATATACAACCCCAACCCCCGAGCAAAAATATTCTCCCGAGGACTAAAGGGGGGACGATTCATCACATCCGGTTCTGGGGGTTCGACTGCCAATGCTAAAGCGGGAAACCCATCAGTAACCAGATTCATCCAGAGAATTTGTAACGGCGTGAGGGGAACACCGGGTAATCCCAACAAAGGTGCAGCGGCGATGGTTAGCAGTTCCCCAATATTAGACCCGAGAATATATTTAATAAACCGGCGAATATTGGTATAAACCACTCGACCTTCTTCTGTGGCGGCAACAATGGTGGCAAAATTATCATCCAGCAGGACCATATCGCTGGCCTCTTTACTCACATCGGTGCCGGTAATCCCCATTGCAATGCCGATGTCTGCTTGTTTGAGGGCGGGGGCATCATTTACCCCATCCCCGGTCATGGCGACAAATTTACCCCGTTTTTGCAGCGCTTGGACAATTCTGAGCTTATGTTCCGGAGAGACTCGGGCATATACACTAACGTGATCGACCTCCCGTTCTAACTCCTCCTGGGGCATTTCTTCCAACTCTTGACCGATGAGAACCCGACTGCCTTCTTGAGCAATTCCCAAATCCTGGGCAATGGCGATCGCCGTGAGTTGATGATCCCCCGTAATCATAATCGGGCGAATCCCGGCCCTGCGACATTTCACCACCGCCTCACGCACTTCCGGTCGGGGTGCATCTAACATTCCCACCATTCCCAACCAGACTAACTCCTGTTCTGTCTGGTCTTCCGAACCCTCGGGCGGTTCTTCCGTTAACGGTTTGTAAGCAAATCCGAGAACGCGCAACCCCCTCGCTGCTAAATGATTATTCCGGTCTAAAACCTGCTGCCGTTGTGCTTCAGAAAGGGGTTGAATTTGGTTGCCGATCAGAATTTGGGTACAACAGTCTAAGGTTAATTCGGGAGACCCCTTGGTAAACATGACCAAGGGGATTGAATTCTGACTGAGCACCTCGGATTCAGGATGGGAAACTTGACAGATGACACTCATCCGTTTGCGTTCCGAGGAGAAGGGAAACTCACTAATTCGAGGCAGTTGGGGAGAGAGGCGATCGCCGGTGAATTCCAACTTACCCGCTAGAACCAGTAACGCCCCTTCCGTCGGGTCCCCCACAATCGACCAGTCCTGTTTCTCATACTGCAACACCGCATCATTGCACTGCACACAACTCAGCAGCAGGGTTTCCAGTTCGGGATAGTTCCCTAACTCACCCACCCCAATTTTTGTCCCATTTGCCCCTAAAAAATCCCCCGTGGGTTCATATCCTTCTCCCGTCACCGTCAAACTGTGACTGGGAGTTTCCACCCCTTGGACCACCATTTTATTTTGAGTTAAGGTGCCGGTTTTATCGGAGCAAATGGTGGTGACACTCCCCAAGGTTTCCACCGCAGGGAGTTTACGAATTAAGGCGTGACGCTTAACCATGCGTTGGGTCCCCAGGGCCAGAGTCACGGTAATCACTGCCGGTAACCCCTCCGGGACGATCGCCACTGCCATACTCAGGGAAATTTCTAACAGATGATTAAATGCTGACATTCCCCGAACCAGGGTGCCCCCAATGACCACGATCGCCACGAGAATTAAGGACCCAGTGACCAACACATTCCCGAGTTGAGTCATCCGTTGTTGCAGGGGAGTATCTTCACTTTCCACCCCCTGAATCAGGGTGGCAATTTTGCCCAATTCCGTGTGCATTCCGGTGCCAATGACGATCGCCTTGGCCCGTCCCTTGACCACTTCCGTGCCACAAAACACCAAATTCAGGCGATCGCCCAGGGATGTATTCTCCGGCAACCCAAGTAGGGCATCCTTTTCCACCGAATGCGCCTCCCCAGTTAAGGCGGACTCGCGGATTTGCAGGTTAGACTCTTCTAGGAGTCTGCCATCAGCGGCCACCTGCACCCCCGCTTCCAAAAACATAATATCTCCCGGGACCACCTCCGTGGAGGCGACTTCCAGCAGTTTGCCATCCCGGAGAACTCGGACCATCGGAGAGGCTAAACTTTTCAAGGCAGCGAGGGCCTTTTCGGCCTTGGTTTCCTGAAGATAGCCCAAGACCCCATTCAGAATCACGATCAGCATAATCGCCACCGCATCCTTGGGGAACTCCCCCTGCTGAATGGCCAAAAACCCTGAAATCAAGGCCACCCCAATCAGCATCAATAACATAATGTTCTTGAACTGATCGAGTAAAATAATCCACGGACTGCGACCACCCGTTTCTTGCAGTTCATTAGGGCCATACTGCTGCAAGCGTTCCAATACCTCCGCAGCGCTTAAACCCGTCGCGGGATCAACCTGGAGTTTTTCCAGGGTGGTATCGATGTCGAATGTATGCCAAGGGACCGGCGGATGTTGCCCAGAAGAATTTGCAGACATGAGTGTACACAGTAGGGGATGAAAGGGGGAAAGTGGCAGGGCGAACAACAGTTCGGCACCCGGATTCTCATGAGGGCGATCGCCCAGTCCGGCGCTGCCTTCCTTATTATTCCTTATTATAACGACGCTCCACCTGCCGGATCCCATCTCCGTCACCTCTGCCACCTGTTCCGTGGGGACCCGGTGGGTTTGCAGAGCATACCCCTACATCAGGAGAGGGTGATCAGAGCATCAGGGGAGGGTTTGGAAACCCAACCCCTAGATGAAACCACGATTTTTGGGCATTAAATTAAATAGACCTCTTGCAAAATTCTAAAAAGCCCCCCAGGAACTAAATATTTATTCCTCTGGCTTCCCCCTTCTTAAGGGGGACGGGAGGGGGATCTCCCGGGGGGTTGGGGGGATCAATCCGTTATTTTGCAAGAGGTCTAATTTACTACTTTGACAGACTCCAGGGGTCCCGTTGTTTGCTCGGTGACGGAATCTCTTGATAATGTCCTGTATGTTAAGACGGTTTATTAAAAAGGAAGGGCAATCATGAACCCCAATCGGGACTTGCAAACTGCAAAACCCCATCAGGTTAACTATCGGGATTGGACCATTTTGGTCTTTCCGGGAACTGATGGATACCGTCCCTTGTGCCTTGCTTCAGAAACTGAGGTCCTCAGCGATCGGAAACCCTATCCCACTCCCGAGGTGGCGATCGCTGCGGGGAAGCGTTTCATCGACCGGGCGATCGGTCATCAAGAGGTGGCGTAATTCACCGGATTTTGTCATTTATTCCCCCATCATGGCCGCACTGAGAGGGGAATCGGTCACTTTTTCTCAACTCAAGATAGGGTCACATCAATTCGACGTTTTTGAGGATATTACGAATCATCAATTCTTGAATAATTTGGGGCGCATAACTTGCGCCCTTTCGATTTTCTTGGGGATTAGGCGGTGTTCATCGGGGTTCGGAAGATTGGAAATTAATACCTGGGTGGTGATAATAGACTTCTTACAAAATTCTCTAAAGCCCCCCTTCTTAAGGGGGGTTGGGGGGATCTCTCCAGGATTTTGCAAGCAGTCTAATCACTGGGGGGAACGACTGAATTCGTTACTCCGAACAAAGAGGGGAACGACTGAAGTCGTTACTACGAACAAAGAGGAGAACGACTGAAGTCGTTACTACGAACAAAGAGGAGAACGACTGAAGTCGTTACTCCGAACAATTAAGAACGACTGAATTCGTTACTCCGAACAATTAAGAACGACTGAAGTCGTTACTCCGAACAATTAAGAACGACTGAAG
>CAYUEH010000015.1:0-24300 GCA_964442465.1 uncultured Laspinema sp.
TTATTCTTTTTCCTTCCCCTGTTGAGGGATGATTTGGGATGAGGTTAGATTTAGGCCACCTCAGAAACCTGCTGGTCTTCATGTTCTATTTTGAAGACATTGGCATAGAGGTTGGCGACTATTTGTTTGCCTTGTTGGGTCAAATTCAGGTAAGCCAGAGCCTGGGTAATAAAGGGAAAAACGCCATACCAGTAGAATTTGGGATAGTTCCGACGGAGGTCTCCGGGATGGCGGTAATTGAGCTTTTTATTCGCCCCGGTTTCATCAAACTCATAAAATAATGCGGCAATTTTTTGTAAGTAGCGGGGATCGCTTAATTGACCAATCAGATCTGCAGCTCTAACCATGCCAGCATAATTGAAGGTATCTTTATGATCTTCATCTGCGGGAACGGGAAAGCGGGTGAGTTCGATATTGCGTTTAATGATTTCTGCATCAATGAGGCGGTGACCTCCGAACCGTTCGGAGATGAAAAGTTTGCCGCGATCGACGTGATAGGGGGTTAAGCTGGCATCAGTAGAGCCGAAGGGAATGGGGACTTTCAGGCCATCTCTGCCGGTGGCATAGAGTCGTTTGCTATCTTCATCTTGGCGACAGACTCCCTTGACATAGCCAATATCATGACACAACAAGGAAATAATGAAATGCAGCCAATCTTCGCAGGATACGCCCCCTTCGCGAATATGTTTACCGCGCAGGATTTCTTGTCCGACTAAGGTTACCAAGATGGTATGTTCAACGTTGTGATACAGGGCATCACTGTTGGCAATATTTTCTAAGGCCATACCACCGGCCCAAGCGATTATTTCGGCGTAATCCGGTTTATATCCTCCGTAGGTCCGATGGTAGCCTTCTTGCAGGCGGTCCACGAAAGCTTCAATGAGTAGTGCTGTTGAATTAAACATCTTCCGTCTTCTCAATCAAACTAAGTCTTAAAGTTGGGGCAGGTTTCTTGACCACTCAGAGGGCTTTTAAGATCGGACCCCCCCAGAATTGGGGGTCTATCGCCTTTCCCTCTGGATTGGGCTTGGAGGTAGGAGCGACATTCCACCTGGGGAACTCAGGGGTGAAACCCACTGATTGCCAAGGCGGATTTCGAGATTGAAATGGCTGGGTTCCATTCGGTTTAGGGGGACACCCAGTCCACCCATTGTTTTGAGGTTTCCATAAATGCTTCTATTATGAATTAAACCCAATCCAGATGATGTGATGCGAGTCATTTGACTGATGTGACAATGGAGTTGTCTGTGGAGGGACAAAAGGCTAGAATCCTCTAAAGTCGAGGGGGATGATGACGGCTAAAAAGATTTTTTGACTCAAAAATGAAAAAATCATGACATTAAATCGATCGCTGTGGGATTAGAGATTCTCCCCTGGGGTATCGATGGACCCCCGGGAGGAAAGGTCTGACTGTTCGGGGGATGGAATATCTGAAAGGGTCTCCGGTAAAAAGTTCCGGCTCTGCTTAAGATTTGGGTCACCTGACCCAAGCCACGTAGGGGTTTGGTCTTCAAACCCTCTGTCTGTGGGGCTTGGAGACCAAGCCCCTACGGGGTTGATGAGTGGGGGATCGGACCTGTAAGATGGCCGGTTAGGGAACTCCCCCAGGGTCTGTGGTGGATTGCACCAGGGGGAGTTCGATCACGAACTCTGCGCCTTGATCTGGGGTGGAATTGCAGGAGAGTTGTCCTTGATGTTTTTGGACGATTATTTGGTAACTAATGGAGAGTCCCAATCCTCTGCCTTTGCCGACGGGTTTGGTGGTGAAGAAGGGGTCAAATAAGCGCGATCGCCCAGATTCACTGATTCCGGGACCATTATCTTTAATCCGAATCAACAGGGTTTGGCGATCGGTTAATGCCGTAGAAATCCAAATCGAAGGTACGAACTCAGGGGCCTTGGGGTTGGCTTTCTGAGCTTTGAGGCGATCGGGTAAGATATCGCTTAAAACATCGATGGCATTATTTAAGAGATTAAAAAACACTTGGTTCAGTTCGCCTGGATAACAGAGAATCTGCGGAATTGTTCCATAGTCTTTAATTAATTCAATCTCTGTTTCCTCAGTTATTTTAAATCGGTGTTTCAATAAAATCAGGGTAGTGTCTAAATTTTCATGAATATCAACCTTTTTAACTCCAGCTTCATCCATCAGAGAAAACTTCCGCAAAGACAAAACAATCTGATTAATCCGGTCTGCTCCTGCGGCAATTGAAGTCATCATTTTTCTTAGATCTTCATTTAAGAACTCAAAATCCAACTCTTCCATGACTTTGCGAACCTTCTGATTGGGGGGGTGTTCTTGTTGATAAATTCCCAGAAGATTGACTAGGTTAGAAATGGCGGTCTGAACAGGAGAGATATTTCCATAGATAAAATTAACTGGATTATTAATTTCATGAGCAATTCCGGCGACTAATTGACCCAAGCCCACCATTTTTTCATTTTGAACCAATTGGACTTGAGCCTCTTGCAGATCCGTTAAGGCTTGTTCGATTTTTTGCTTTTGATGGCGCATGATGGCTTCTGCCTGGAGTCTGGCTGCATCAGCCTGTTTGCGGGAGGAAATATCCCGGGCGATCGCCAGCACCTCCGATGGGCCACTTTTGACATAGCGAACCTCATAAGAGACCCACCGTTCTTGATTTTTATCCCGTTGAATATACTCCGCAAGCTGGAGTTCTGAAGTCAGGAGGGTTTGCTGGACATAATGCATAATCCATAAGGCTAAATCATTGGATAAAACTTCATTAATATGCTTTCCTACAAAACTAGAATCAGCCGCTAACGATTCAGAAATTGGAAAAATAGTTTCAGTCAAATCATGACTCTTTTGGCGAGCATTATCGGACTGATTTTCTGGACTGTCTGGAATATTTTCGAGAGTCCCTGAAGAGGGGCTCCGATAATCTAAGAAAAATCCATCCTCGCCAATGCGAAACATCACATCAGGAATCGCATTGACCAATGCCAGGTTTTTGGCTTCACTGAGTTCCAGAGAGCGTTGAGCCTGTTGGCGCTCGGTAATTTCCTGTTCTAGGCAGAGATTTTTTTCTTGAAGATTAATTTGGAGTTGGCGTAACTGTAAATGAGTTTGAACTCGGGATAAAACCTCTGCTTCTTGGAAGGGTTTAGAAATATAATCGACCCCTCCGGCTTCAAAGGCTTTGACTTTATCCTCAACCTCATTCAAGGCACTTAAAAAAATCACGGGAATTTGCCGAGTGGTTTCTTGCTGCTTCAAGCATTTGCAAACTTCATAACCATCCATCCCCGGCATCATCACATCCAGGAGGATTAAATCAGGCAAGGCATTTTTACAGACGGTTAAAGCCATGTCTCCCTTTAAGGCTTTACAAACCCGGTAGCCATTATCGCTCAATACAGAGGACAGCAGGCGCACGTTATCTGGAGTATCGTCCACCACCAAAATATTTGGGCGATTGTTTTGGGATTCCCGAGATTTATTTAATTGACTCAGAGCGTAGTTCATGCCTCCTCCTGTTCCGTTAATTCAATAATCATTTCAAAATCAAAGTTTTTGGTTAATTCTTTCAAGGTATGAGCGAGAGGGCTACTTTCTGCCGGAATAAATTTGAGTAATTCAAAAATTCCTTCATCGTAACCTTGACAAGCGGATTGATAAAGTTCGCTGACAAATTCTGGGGGCATTTGAGATAAATATTTTTTAATTTCATGTCGATTTAAGAGGGGTTGACTTGAGCATTTTTCTGGGAAATCTGGAGAGTTTTCCGATTGATAACGATAGGTCACTCCTAGATGAGTGGATATTTTTTCAAGGAGGACTTCTTCTCGAAAGGGTTTGTGCAGAAAGTCATCACAACCGCAAGCTAAAATTTCTTGTCGTTCTTCTTCAAAAGCGCTGGCGGTGAGGGCGATAATCACAGTCTCTTGCCCTTTCAGAGTGGCTTTAATCTGTTGGGTTGCTTGATAGCCGTCTAGGACGGGCATCCGCATATCCATACAAATCAGATTGGGGTCCCAACTAGACCAGAGGGCGATCGCCTCTTGACCATTTTCGGCTTCGCGGACTTCAAAGCCTATCTCAGAAAGCAGGGTGACTAAAAACCGCCGATTATTAACCGCATCATCGACGACTAAAATCCGGTAGCGTTCCTGATCCCAGTCTAACCCAATCACTTGTCTAGGAGTTTGAACCGGAGATTCTGGGGTGGCGTTGATTTTCAGAATTTGAATCTCAAAGCTAAATACTGTCCCCACTCCCACGGTGCTGCTGACGTGAATATCTCCTCCCATTAATTGGACAAATTTGCGACTAATTGGCAATCCTAATCCTGTGCCTTCCTGGGATTTACGTCCCGTTTCGGTTTGAGAAAAGGGTTCAAATAGCTGGTTCATTTCTTCCGGTGCAATGCCGGAGCCAGTGTCGGCGATTTCTACGCAGAGGGTAGATGGAGTTTCGGAGGAGTTCAGGTCATTATTTAGAGAATTATGATTGAAATCGGGTTTGAGTTTGGCCCGCAAGGTTATCCCCCCAGAGTTGGTGAATTTAATAGCATTCCCTAACATATTAATTAAAATCTGTCGCAATTTGCTCTCGTCAGAAATTATCAGTTGGGGCAGGTTGCTATCCAAGTCAAAACTCAGGTATAAGCCTTTGGTTTCGGCTTGAACCTTCAGCATGGCTTCTAGGTTTCTGAGTAAGGAAATTAAATGAAATGAAGTCGGGTTGAATACGGTTCTCCCGGCTTCAATTTTCGACATTTCCAGAATATCATTAATTAAGGAGAGCAAATGTTCTCCAGCTTGATTGATAATTTTCAGGTATTCCTGGTGTTGTGGGCTGAGGGATGAATGGCGATTCATCAGTTGGGTGAATCCGAGAATTGCATTGAGTGGGGTTCGCAATTCGTGACTCATGTTGGCGAGAAATTCACTTTTAGCTTGGTTAGCGGCATCGGCAGCGATCGCCGCTTTTTGGAGGGCTTCGGATTGCTTCTGGGTTTGTTCGAGCAATTGGGCTTGCTGCAATGCCACCCCCAATTGATTGCCAATTTGGATGACAATTTGCCGATCGCTCGGTTGCCACTGGCGCGGGCGATCGCTTTCATACGCGGCTAACAATCCCCAAAGTTTGGACCCGCAAAAAATCGGGACAATCATGTAAGCCCTAACCTGAAATTCCTCTAATCGGGCTAAGTAACAAGGGCTAAAGTTGCGTTGATAAATGTCTTCCACCACTAAGCAGCTTTCGTCTCGGTTAAAAGCACCCCCTGTGGTCTGGAACAGATGCGTATCTTGCCATTCTAAGCAAGAATTAATCAAGGCTTGCATCTGGCAAGTTTGCCCAGGAGCAGGGGGCGCAGATAGGTGCAGGGATTGGCGATTTTTTTGCAAGACCGAAACCCGTTGTGATGTGACCGCTTCCGAGACAAATTCCCCACTGTAGTCCGGATTAAAACGGTAAATGGCAACAATATCACAGGTCAAACATTCTTGCAATTCTTCCGTAGTGGCCGCAAAAATTGTCCCTAAATCCAGGGATTGCCGAATCCGCTGGACTGCGGCAGCGACTGCTTTTTCTCGTTCGGCGCTTTCCCGCAAGGCGGCTTCACTTTTCTTGATTTTGGTAATATCTGTTGCTGTGCCTAAGAGTTGCTTAACGGTGCCATCTTCCGTTCTGGCAAAAATCGTTTCCCTAGCTAAAACCGTGCGCCATTCTCCCTGAATATTTCTCATCCGATATTCCAGTTCAAAAATGTCTCCTTCTTGAGCTTGGGAGAGGTTTTGAAAATGTTCGGGAATTTTGGCCAAGTCATCGGGGTGAATCAGGGAGGTTAACACATTATTACCCAAGTTGGAAATTTGTTCGTTAGAATAGCCCAGCATTTCGGCGATTTCTCGGTTGACATAAATATTCCGATTTTCTAAAAAATCGTAAATATATAAGAAGTTGGGAGAAGTATCGGCGATATTCTGCACGAAGCGTTGGCTGGCTTGCAAGGCTTCTTCTGCTTTTTGGCGCTCAATCAGTTCAGCCTTGGCTTGCTCAAATAGGGTGGATTGTTGAACGGCGATCGCCAGTTGTCCGGCAATCGATCGCAGGGATTCAATTTCCGAGGGATGCCATTCTCGGGTACGTTGGCAATGATGGGCAATCAGTAAACCCCACAAATTTTGCTCTTTTAAAATGGGAATGACCAGTTTAGCCTTAATCTTGAGGGTTTTCCTTAATACCGCTAGACCGGGTAAATGTTGAACTAAATCGGTATCTTCAATGGCTACAATTTCCCCTTGGGTGTAACGGGTTCGTTCTTCTTGGCTAAACCGTTCCTGGGGAAAAGTATTCCGGTTAATCTCACGCACCAGCGGAGCAGACGAGTGGGTAACCATGATGCCGGTGCCATCGGGGTCAACTCGGTAGATTAACACGCGATCGGTGGATAAGAATTGGCGAACTTCGTGGGCAGCGGTTGTTAAAACTTCTTCTAAATTTAAGGAGGAGCGAATCCGTTCTTGAATGGCATTGAGTAATTGCTCGCGCTTGAGTTGTTGTTCCAAGGCGATTTCTGCTTGCTTGCGATCGGTGATGTTAAAACTTGTTCCAATCAGCCGGTAAATGCGATCGCTACTGTCAAAAATTGGGCTTAAATGGGTCAGCCACCAACTATCTTGGCCCTCTAAGGCCAGCTTTTCTTCATAGGTGATTCGTTCCCTCGTGGCGATGCAATGCTGATACCGCTGCATCACTTCCTCGGCGACGGCTGGAGGCAACAGTTGTTCTGGAGTGGTCCCGCTCATTTCTTCCGCAGAAATCTGCCAAATCCGTTCATGAGTGGGATTACTATCAAAATAGCAAAATGTGCCATCGGCCAAGACATCTACAATAAAAATTGCCGTTTCCACCCCTTCATAAATGCTGCGCAAAAACTGTTCACTTTCTCTCAAACAGGCTTCGGCTCGAATCTGTTCAGTGACATCTTCAAAATAGACCGAAATTCCCTCCTTAGCGGGATAAGCATGAATTTCAAACCACCGATTCAGGGGGGGATAAAATTCCAGGAATTCTCGGCTGATGTTTTCCGTAACCACCCGGTGGTATTCCTCATAAAATCTTCCGTGCCTCGCTTCGGGAAATTCCACCCAGACACTTTGCCCAAGCAGGTCTTCTTGATTTCTTTGAAAGAGGGCTTCGGCTTGGGAATTGATATAGGTAAATCGCCAATTGGAGTCGAGAGAAAAGAAGGCATCCGTAATACTTTCTAGGATATTCGTCACCCAATTTGTGGCCGCTTCGGCTTCGGCGCGGGCGGTTTGTTCGCGATCGAGCAGTTGCCAGCGTTCTTGTTCAGTCTGTTTGCGATCGCTGATGTCTCGGACGATGGCTAAAATCGATTCCACTTCCCCATTGTTTCCCAACTCGGGAACAATCCGGGCCACCCACCATTTCACCCCCTCTAATCCGGGCAATGCAAATTCGAGGGTCTGTTCATTCCCCGTCTCAAAGGCGTCTTGCAGCACGTCAATCCACTGGGATACTACGGCATCAGGAAACCCTAATTCTTGAATGGTTTTGCCGAAAATTTCCCCACTGGGAATGTGGAAAAGATTTTCCGAAGAGGGGTTGGCATAGAGATAGCGAAACTCGCGATTCAACCGCCAAATTAAATCCGGCGCGTGTTCCACTAAGGCTCTAAATTCTCGTTCCCGTTGAGCGAGGACTGCTTCGACTCGAATGCGATCGCCAATCTCAGCCTGCAATCGGGCATTTTGTGATTTCAATTCCCCCTCAAGTCGGGACCTTTCCTGCAATTCCTGTTCTCGCAGGGTAATTTCTTTCTGGAGGCGTTTGTTAACCTGATTCAACTCCATCACACGGCGATTGACTTGCTCCTCTAACATCTGTAGGGTGCTGTACATTTCAATCGGATCGAGAGCTTCTAACAGGCTGCTTTGAGTCAGGATTCCCGCTAGATTTCCCGATTGATTCACCACGACTAACCGGCGAATTCCATGTTCTTCCATTAATTGATGAGCATCCCACAAAGAATCCCCGGTTTTAATCGGAAGCAATGGGGTACTCATGACTTCGGAGGCGACAATTTCTGCTAAGTTTAATTGTGAGGCCCGAAATTTAACGATATCCCCTTCGGTAATAATCCCCAAGGGGACCGTCCCTGAGTCCTGTTTGGCGTCAACAATGACAATACAACTGACCTGATTCTGGGTCATTTGTTGGATGATTTCCCACAAAGAAGCAGTCTGGGGTAAGTGAATCACGCGATCGCTCATCACCCGATCGACTTGCTGGAATTGTAATAAATCCGTAGGTTGAAGGACTTTGCGGATACTATTTTGGGTAATCACTCCGAGGATATTTCCGGACTCATCAATAGCCGGTAAGTGGCGAATTTGTTGCTGGCGCAGGGTTGATAATACGGAAAAAATATCCAAGTCAGCGGAAACCACTATCCGTAACGGATCGCGGGTCATAATTTCTGCAACTTTGACGGGGTTGATATTCATCGCCTCGGCGGTCATTCTGACGACATCTCGTTCGGTCAAAATGCCGACTAACTGATGATTGTCCACGACTAATGCGCAACTCACGCGCTGTTGACTCATGAGGGCGATCGCCTCACTCACCCCGGTGTCTGGCGCGAGCATTAACGAGTCTTTCTTGATTATATGAATTGGGGTTAAATTCATGTTCTATCCATGCTGATTGATTTCATTTTTTAGGGCTATTTCCCTGGATTATCAACCGGCTTTAATCGGTTTAATTAATTTTTCCAAGGAACTAACGGGTTTTATTGATCAATGCTCAATCGATATTTTTTGATGATTCCCCCCGGGGATGGGTTGACTATTTTTATCCGGATACAGCCTTGTTTAATTCTGTATAGACCCCCATGAGCGGCTTGAGATGGAAGTAAAGCCCAGCTAAAAAAAATTTTTTCAATTTATTTTAATTTACTATAGCAGTCCTAAATCAGTTGTGGAAGACGGCGGCGGCCCTCAACCGTAGCCGGTGAACATCCGAGGGGATATCGGGTGAGGGAATCCTGCAAGGATTGCTATAGATCGTGAAGAGATGTTTTACATATCTTTACAATTCTTAAGGGACGGCTAATCTCAAATTAACGGGGTCAGGGACCGTAACGGGTGGGACGGACTTCGGTTATTTTGAGTGGCTTGATTCCCTCGGTGAGTGCGTCTCCATGCTTTTGACATTTTACACTGGGTTAACCCTGTTAATTAGATTAGCCGGAGCAATGGGGTTGGACCGATTTAAAAGAGTGATCGTACAGGATCAAGTCCCTTTTGACAACCTCTTTTTTCTCATTTTTATCGGCGGAAATTTTGATTGGGGAAGGGCAGAAACTGGCTGAGGGGAACCCAAGGCATGGATCAACCCAATCGAGATGGGTACAACCAATCCGATGATTGCTCCCCCCTGAGGGGGGAGCGGAGGTAAGCCAAGGCCCTACCGATTGGGCAATCCCCGAAATTCTGCTTCATAAATCCCCGGATATTGGCCTAAAAAAGAAAAAATTCCCAGAAAAACCCCACACATAAGCATGGTGGGGAGGAAAGCGGACAAAGCCCGCGTTGGGCACAGCCGAGGCGACAGGGCTGAGGCGGGGGTGGAGAGAAAACCGGCTTTTAAAAACCGGATTGGGCCTAATTTTAAACAGGTTTTCAGGGGGGAGCAGGTTGACTAGGGATTGAATGAGGAGGGAGCCAGGGATCCCCTGGTCCTCACCCCTGGAGAACCGCATCGCAGGACCTTGGCACGATAGGAGACAAAGGTCATGGCGGCCCCGATCCCGGCTACGCCAGTGATCGGGGTGAGAATGGTGGTGACAATGTTTAATAAACACAAGGTCGAGAGGGCCGTTGATGTGGCGATAGAGGCCCAAGCGGATAGGACATCCAGAGTATAGGTGAGGATGAGTAAGAGTAGGGTAATCACGATCGCACTTAGGGCACGATGCTGGAGTGTGTGGATGTGTTCGGGGGGCTGGTTTAATGGATAGGCTAGGGGTTTCAGGGAATGGAATGGGGCTGGGGTCGCCTTGAGAGTCATAAAGATTATCCTTTGCAGACAAGGAACATTTTGAAAATTGGCCGACTGAAGGACTGGACAGGTTATATCTGCTGAGAGGGGAAAAGTTATACAGGGTCATCCCTGAAGGGCGATCGCTAGACTGGCATGGGGAAACCGGCGATCGCCGGACTCTGGACCCGATTAATCGGTGATTAATCAGTGAGGTCCGGCAGGGTCAGGGCTTGAGGAGAACTCGGCGCATTCAAGTCCCGCAGATATTGTTGTGCCAGCAGATAACCGATTTGATTGTTGTTCTGACGGTAAACTTGAGCTGCTTGTTCTAAGTCGGCGATCGCCGCTTGAATTTCCCCTTGATAGGCCTGGGCCTGTCCTCGGATCAGATACCCATTTCCTAAACCCGGTTCGATATCGAGCGCCCGGTTAGCATGGAAAATGGCATTTTGATAATCTCCCACCTCTAGGGCTTCTTCTGCGAGCACTACAAAGTCATAAGAATCGACTTCAATCACCCTGTGGGATTCCCGGAAAGAAGGCTCAGATAAATTTTGTGCGATCGCCGGTGGGGCTATCCCCATTCCTAAACTCATCGCTAAAACAGTCACTATATTATAAATGCCTTTCATGGATATTCTCCTTAATTTTTATCGCTTCAGTTCGCCGATCGCCGGGGCGCAACCCCTGAAATTTCTCTTCGGCTTTTGACCCTACCTGAGGGATGGCAATGAACACCCTGAAGACCCGCAATTTTAAGTTAAGTCCTCGAAAAATTTGTTAAGAATCTTTAAATAGCGCCGGTCACTGACGGAGGGAATTGATTGTCCCGTTGAGTCAGGGTTCAAGGGCGTTGGCCCGAAAATTGGTGATTTTAATCTCATCCGATCAGCAATTCGCTCTGTTAGTCCGAGAGAACTAAACCCTCTGATTAATTGATGCGATTATTCCTAGTTTCGAGTTACCTTACCTTCTATTCTCTCAACCTGACTAAACTTAAGGATCCCCCCCAGGACAGAGATTGACAGGACGAGAGGGGAGAGAAGCGCTATAACTGGAGAAATGGCGATCGCTAATTTTTTTTCTGGAACCGGGCTGGCTGAAAAGAATGCTGCCGTAATTGCTTCTGATACACCTGTTCCAACCGGGCGATCGCCCGGGAGCGATCGCCATTGCCCACATCCAGAAAGGAAGGCCACACCGGAATCAACTGGATCACCGCATAGGCGAAGGAACCGGCCTCAACATCTTCTAACACCCCATATTCATCCAACAGGGCGATCGCGGCGCGGTCTTGATTAGCCGGGGAGAAATCAGACGCGCCTATTTTTTTAGCCATGCGGTCCCAAGTGGTACTCAGAAACTGATACCTACCTGCGGCATCGGAACAAAGGCGGGCCCCGTGGCTGGAGCCACATTTGATTTCCCGGGGATGATCCTGAAAACCAGAAAACTTGCTCCCGGTAAACTGCATCCGATAGGCGTTGGGACCGGCAGTGCCTTCAGCCCAGGCGATCGTATCGAGAAAAGCCTGGACATGAGCCGCCTTGAGGCTTGCCACCGTCTGGCGTCGAACTTGGGGCGCGGGCTGAGGAATCGTGACGTCTTCCGTAGTTTCTGCTGGAGAGTTGAAATGGGCGGGAATTGCCAAGGCCACCCCGGCCAAACAGACCCCACCCCAGAACGCGGCCTGCTTTTGACGGGTGGCGGGTTTCCCGGACCGTTGTCTCAATCTCTGTCTGAGGGTAGATTCTAAATTAGACAGCATCCCGGTGAGAATCATTGGACCCGAAAGCGACTGTCCCTTAACCCGGACTTTGGGCCAATGTTGGAGGGGAATATTCACCGGCAACTGCCCTTGATGATACCAATAGGCAAACAGAGACTTGATCGCGGACAATCGCGCTTGAGCTTGTTTGGGAGGGATGCGACGGGCGGCCAGGGTTTGAGCAAAAGCGCGGACATCGACTAAGGTAACCACCGCCAGGGGTTTGCCGACAAAGGCTAAAAACTCTTTGACCCATAAGCGGCGATCGCGGCGTTGATGGGGAGGCTGTTGTTGCAGCCAGAGTTGAATCGCCTCGCAGTCGGGGGGGATTTGAGTTTTTAGGGTGTCTTGGTTCATAACGCACCTGTGTTTCCTTGTTTCCAGGGGGGAATGGTCCCGTCGGGTCCCGATGTCCGATGAGTGGCAACCCTTCGTCCTGGGATGGTTTGAGCCTTCACGCCCCTACAGTTGAGGGGAGATTTAAGCCATGAGTAGATGAGGAAAGGCGATCGCCTCGGCTTGGGGTCAGATTCCTATACATCAGCCTCTCATCTAACTGGAGGCAAAAAAACACTCCCCAGGTAGACCTAAATCAAGGGATTTCTCAAGGCCGGATTAACAATCTCACCCAATCGGGATCTCTCAAACCCCTTGAGTCCCAGCTAATTTTATTCTATGGCCTTGCAGTTTGGGAAATTATCAATATTTATCAATAAAAATATGGCAAAATAAAAAACAAGCAATGGTACAATGATAGATTGTCTAATCATCCCGTTTCCCCTGATTTAGTCTCCGAATGCGCCGATCCCTAACCAGCAGCAGGGGAGAAACAGGACCCGTCACCTCGGGGATTTCACCTAAATTAGAAACCGGGTTTCTGCAACGGATGGGTGGCGGATTGCCCGAGATTTTGTGAAGAAACCGGCTTTCTTGTCCTGGGTAGCAAAATTAGAAACCGGGTTTCTGCAACGAATTTGTGGCGGATTGCCCGAGATTTTGTGGAGAAACCCGGTTTCTGGTCCTGGGCAGCCGTGGATTCAAGGCAGATTCAGCCTAAAGCACTACCCACCAGGCAAAGACTGAGGGATAATACAAAGCAGGAGTCTGTGCCGTATAAAGGAATTTGATGAGCATCTTTACCCTGCAATCCGTCAAAAAAGATTTTGGCATTAAAGAAATCCTCCGGGACGCCAGCTTTAGCCTCAATCCCACCGATAAAGTTGGCTTGATCGGCACGAACGGATCTGGCAAATCTACCCTCTTGAAAATGATTGCCCGCTTAGAACCTGTGGATGGCGGACAAATCTTAGTCAATTCTGGGGTGAGAATCGTATATCTCCCGCAGCAACCGGATCTCGATGAAAACCGGACCGTATTAGAACAGGTTTTTGCCGACTGCGGCGATCGCATGAACCTAGTCCGCGAATATGAGGACCTCAGTCACAAAATCGCCCGCCACCCTGAAGATGGACCGTTGATGGCGCGGTTATCCGAAGTCATGCACCAGATGGAAACCAGTGGCGCTTATGAACTGGAAACCCAAGCCAAAATTATCCTGACTCAGTTAGGAATCGAAGATTTTGACGCCCTAATCGGCACCCTTTCAGGGGGATACCGCAAACGGATCGCCCTGGCTGCTGCTTTACTCAGCGATCCGGATGTGCTGCTGATGGATGAACCGACAAACCATCTGGATGCGATTTCCGTGGAGTGGTTACAGAGTTACTTAAATAGCTTTCGGGGTGCAATTTTGCTGATTACCCACGATCGCTATTTTCTCGATCGCGTCACGAATCGGATTATCGAACTCGATCGCGGCGATCTTTACACTTACGACGGAAATTATTCTTATTATTTAGAAAAAAAAGCCCTCGCCGAAGAAGCGGCAGCCAGTCAGGAACGCAAACATTATGGGGTATTGCGCCGGGAATTAGAATGGCTTAGTCGCGGCCCTAAAGCCCGCAGTACCAAGCAAAAAGCTCGGATTGGTCGGGCGATGGACCTCCAGGATAAGGAGTTTAAACAGAGTTTAGGGAAAGTGGAAATTTCCACCGCCAGCCGTCGGATTGGCAAGAAGGCGATCGAGCTTGAAAATGTTAGCAAATCTTATGGCGATCGCACCCTTATCCAGGACTTTTCCTATAAATTTAGTCCCGACGATCGCATCGGGATTATCGGCAAAAATGGCATCGGCAAATCCACCTTACTGGATATCATTACCGGACGCCTTGCCCCAGATTCAGGAACCGTAGAGATTGGCAGTACCATCCATATTGGATATTTTGACCAACATTGTGATGATTTACTCGATGCGGCGGATCAAAATCAACGGGCGATCGATTATGTCAAGGAAGAAGCGGAATTAGTCAAAACTGCCGACGGACTCCAAATTACCGCCTCCCAAATGTTAGAACGGTTTCTGTTCCCCCCGAATCAACAATATTTACCCATCCATAAACTCTCTGGGGGAGAAAAACGCCGACTGTTTTTACTGCGCGTCTTGATGAGTGCCCCGAATATTCTCATTTTGGACGAACCCACCAATGACTTAGATGTGCAAACGTTATCGGTCCTAGAAGATTACCTAGAAGACTTTAACGGATGTGCGATCGTTGTCTCCCACGATCGCTATTTTCTCGATCGCACCGTCAATACCATTTTTGCCTTAGAAGAAGGCGGTAACCTCCGGCAGTACCCCGGCAACTATACGGTTTATCTCGACTACCAAAAAGCCGAAGCCGCAGAAGCCGCACGTCAGGCAACAGCCAGCCAAGCCGAGAAAAAACAGGACTCCCAAACCGCCACCGTTGACAAGTCGGAACGGGTCAGTTGGGATAAAAATCGCCAGCGCAAACTGTCCTCCAAGGAAAAGCGAGAGTATCAGCAACTCGAAACCAAAATTGCCGAAATGGAAGCGGAAAAAGCCGCCACAGAAAAAGCCCTCTATCATGCTGAACCCGGGGCAGTTACCGAAGTGCAAAAACTCCATCAAAAGGTTCAAGATTTGGCTCATGAAATCGAAGTTGCCACGGAACGATGGATGGAATTGGCTGAAATCGAAAGTGCATATTCTAGTCACTAAACCATCGCCTCATCTGCCAGATGATGAGGGATTGGGGCAATTTTGTCCTAAAATAATGGAGCAGTAGGGTGGGCAATGCCCACCCTACTCCTAAAATAATGTAGAGGCGATTCGCGAATCGCCTCTACAGATGATTGAGCGTTCGATGTTATAAACTGCGTAATTCTTGTTAGCCGAAAACTGTTGTTTATTTTGCTAAAATTATGACCCTCACCTGTCAGGAATTCCTAAAAACCCATCAACCGCTTTGGCAGGAAGCCACGGTGCATCCTTTTCTGGATGGGTGTAAAGAAGGCACCATTACCTCCGAGCAATTTAATACTTGGTTGGTGCAGGATTATCAATTTGTGGTGGAATTTACGCGGATGGTAGCCCGGATTTTATCCGTGGCTCCTAATCATCATTTTGATGTACTGTTAGGGGGATTAACTGCCTTGAAAGATGAGTTGAATTGGTTTCAAGTCAAAGCCACCGAACGGAATTTATCCTTGGATGTTGCGAAACAGCGCACCTGTGAAGAATACAGCCAGTTTTTAGAAAGTTTGGCCCGGACTCCTTATGCCGTGCAAGCAACAGGATTGTGGGCGGTGGAGTTGGCTTATAATCAAGGATGGCAATTGCCCGGACCCATGCCGGAACCCTATACCGAATTTGCCGATCGCTGGGGAAATCCGGGCTTTACGGATTATGTCAAGTTGTTAGAACAACAAGCCGATGAAATGCTCAGTCATGCCTCACCGGAGGTTCAGAAAGACGCGGAACAAACCGTGATGACCGTGGCTCAATTTGAAAAGGCATTTTGGCAAATGGCATTTAATGCCACCTAAGTCTCGGGGTTGTCAAGGGGGAGTTAATAGCCCCTTGACAACCCCAGAAATTCGAGGGAATTATAGTTAAGATTACATCCCAATCAGATACTCATAATTTCCCTCACCCACGGATTTATTCAAGGTATTAATAATTGAGGCAGAATTATCGTAGGGTCCGCTGGTATAGAATGGCTTGCCGTTTTTTCCAAATTCGATTTTCAGTTCTCCATCCCATTCCCCTAACAGTTCTTTAGCTTTTCCAAAATCATGATGGGGTTTTAAGCCTAATTTTTCAGCATATTCAACCGCACCCCAGACAAGGGCTTGAGCCTGAGTTAATGAAATTTTCTGAGAACCCCCGATAAACGAGTCATAATACAAAGCGGTAATTCTTTCATATTCACTGCGATTGTATTTGCGCGGTCCCGAGGCATCTTTGACCCCCAAACACCAATAATCCACAAGGTAAGTACAGACAATAAAGCGGTTAAATCCAGGCGATCGCGTCACGGTCACAATGGCCATACCCGGGTCTGATATGTTCTCTAAATCATCTTCATCATCCTCGGATTGGGTTGCGATCGCCCCTTCTTGCGGAAACAATCTGGAGACACAATTGGCATTGACTAAACACTCGAAGACGGGGGGTAATTCTCCCGATTCCTCACGGGCGATCGCCACTTGTTCCGCTTGTTCCTTCAAAAACCCGGTAACGTCTGACACTTTCAACCCCATTTTCCGGGCGATTTGCTTCGGCGTTAATTTCTTCTCCCGCAAGCTGAGAATTTCTTGGGTTTGTTCGCTATCCATCATTTCCTCCGATTTTTTCTGTAATGATTAGATTACAACAATCCCGCAGCAATCAACATCATCCTCCGCAAAGATGAACCCAAAAAATTCATCTCCCCATCTCCCCCATCCTCCCCATCTCCCCCATCCTCCCCATCCTCCCCATCTCCCCCATCTCCCCCATCTCCCCAACAACCGACGCTTATCAGGTAATATAGGTCTGTCGTGGGCGATCGACCCACTGAGAACCTGCTTAATCTGGCTCAATTCAAGGAGAAACCTATGCCTCGTGCCATTATGGAAACCGACAAAGGAACGATTCATCTGGATCTGTTCGATAAAGATGCCCCCAATACGGTAGATAATTTTATCAAATTATCTGAAAGTGGGTTTTATGATGGATTAACCTTCCATCGGGTGATTCCCAATTTCATGATCCAAGGGGGATGTCCCAATGGAACAGGAACCGGGGGTCCGGGTTATAAAATTAATTGTGAAATCAACCCCAACAAACATTTAGCAGGTACGTTATCAATGGCCCATGCAGGGCGGAATACTGGGGGAAGTCAATTCTTTATTTGCCACTCTCCCCAACCCCATTTAGATGGACAACATACGGTTTTTGGTAAAACCGAAGATATGGATGTCGTCAACTCTATTCGGGCTAAAGATAAAATCCTATCGGTTAAAATCGAGAAAGACTAAGTAAAATGGGTAGGGGTTTCCAACCAATTCCCCTACCCTGATAGGGCGTCTAAAATTAGGCTAAGAATAGAATTAAGGAGTGGGAGCATCTTGCTCCCTTGTTGTAGTTAGGGAGCAAGATGCTCCCTCTCTTTAAAGGAATGGTCTAATTCCGGCAAGATGCGCTATCAAACCTGACTCAAATTTAATACAATTCATATTTGAGTAAGCTACAGGGCAACGAACCATTGTACAGGGGAATGCGTTTTGAGGATTTAAGCCCGATTTTTTTAGTCAGTTCTTTATTGCCGGATAGAATATAAGCCGTCCATCCTGTAAAACGCTGTTTTAAAATATCTCCCATAGATTTATAAAAATCACCCAGTTGATGAACTTCTCCGAGACGTTCTCCGTAGGGAGGATTGCAGATCAAAATTCCCCGGTTAGCCGGGGGTTCGATGTGATAAAATTCTTGGATGCTCAAGTGAACATGAGCATCTAATCCGCAGTTTTCAGCATTGAGATGCGCTTGTTGGATCACAGACCGATCGCGATCGCTGCCGTAGATGGGGGCCGTTAATTCCGCTTTTTGACCATCTAGGGCTTCCTGACGGATGTCCTGCCAAAGTTCTAGGTCAAAATCGCGCCAACTCATAAATCCAAACCGTTCTCTAAACAATCCTGGGGCAATATTTAACGCCTTTAAACCCGCCTCTAAGGGTAAAGTCCCGGACCCGCACAGGGGGTCTAAAAAGGTTAGTTCTGGGGAATATTCAGCCAGTTCTAAAATAGCTGCCGCTAAGGTTTCTTTGAGGGGTGCGATTCCCATTGCCGGACGATATCCGCGCCGATGTAAGCTGTTGCCAGAACTATCTAAACTGAGAATGGCGCGATCGCCATGAATATGCAGATTCAGCAACAAATCCGGGTCTTTCGGATCCACCGTTGACCGTTCTCCCGTGCGATCGCGTTGTTGGTCTACGATCGCATTTTTGACCTGTAACGCCGTAAAATGAGTGTGATTGAGTTTGTGATTACTGCCCGTACAGTTCACCGCCAAGGTATTACCGGGATCGAGATACTCGTTCCAATCAATAGACTGGATTTCTCGATACAGCATTTCCGCATTGGGACAGAAAAATTCTCGAATCGGAACGAGAACGCGAAACAGCGTTCTGCCCCACAAATTAACCCGGTAAAGTAAAGCGCGATCGCCAGAAAAATGGACGCCGGTAAAGTCCGGGCGAACGTCCCGAGCACCTAACCGTTCTAATTCTTGGGCAGCAATGGGTTCTAAACCCCGAGCAACAGTCGCAAAGTATTCAGTCATCATCCGTGATAGTTTATCAGCAAAGCACCAGCACAGACCCGTTCAAAGGTCATTTCCACTCCCCAAACATTCGGGAAGCGGCAGAATTCACCCAGGACGGATCAGGGCAAGGGGGTTAGGATAATTATCCCACTTGTTGTGAACTTGAATCCTCTTCTCCCTGTCGGCTATACAAAGGAAGCCTAATGGTAAAGGCGGTCCCGAATCCCACCTCACTTTTGACAGAAATTTCCCCGCCATGTAAGTCGGTACTGCGTTTTACCATTGCCAATCCCAACCCTGTACCGGGGATATTCCCGACATTTCCGCAACGGTGGAAGGTTTGGAAGAGGCGGGGTATTTCATCGGGTGGAATACCAATACCCGAGTCTTTAATCATAAAAATCACCTCGGTTTCGGTACAGGTTAATTCCAAATACACCTCTCCCCCATCCGGGGAGTATTTAATCGCATTGGAAAGTAGGTTGTTTAAAATATAGCGTAATAATTTTTCGTCAAAGCAAGGTTTGCTGGATTTATTCTGTAAGAACTCCGGCGAGTAATTTTTAACGAAATTAATCGTGTAATTTTTAGTGGATGAAAATTGAAACTCTTCGACAATTCCTTGACAAAAAGGGTCAAGGTCAAGGGGTTTGGGATTAAACGGAAGTTGGCTCATTTCCGCCCGTCCGATGAACAGGACATCTTCAAGTAATTGGGTCATGTTCACCGTAGCCGATTGAATGCGATGGAGGGCTTGAAACTTTTTATCCATTTTATCATTGGGCCATTCCTCTAAATAATATTCGAGTAAATCAGCGGAAGAAAGAATGGTGGTCATGGGGGTGCGGAATTCGTGAGAAACCATTGAAACAAACCGGGTTCTAAACTCCATGATTTCGCGTTCTTTCGCCAAGGCATGACGGAGTTGCTCTTCAGCGCGTTTGAGTTCGGTGATATCTTCAGAAATCCCGGCAATGCGATAGATCTGGCCTTCTTCGTCACGGATGGGAAAGCCCCGATCGCGAATCCAGCGGATGGAACCATCGGGTCGAATGATCCGATATTCGCGGTCGAGGCGATCTAACGGCATTAATCCGGTGAGGACGGCTTGGCGATCGTCGGGATGAATCGCATCTAAACGGGCGGTGGGTTGCTCATACAATTCCTGGCGTTCTAGTCCCCAAATTTCCTCATAAGCCGGGGAAACGTACAGGATTTGGCTATAGTTTGGATCGCTAATCCAAAAGACCTCTTCGATATTTTCAGCTAATTGGCGGAACCGTTCCTCGCTGGCTTGGACCGCTGCCTCGGCTAACTTTTGTTCGGTGATATCTCGTCCCACGGCCTGAAACTCACTCAACACCCCCTGAGCGTCGAAAATAGCGCGATCGGTCCACTGTTGCCAACGAACTTCTCCATTGGTCAGGACGATCCGGCGTTCCCGGGTGACCACGGGCATGGCGACGGGGTTGCGATCGATATCGGGGATCAAAGAGACCACCGATCCATCCATGAGTTCCTTGCGACTGACGCCGAAATAGCGACAGTAGGCATCATTGACAAAAGTCAGGGTGCCATCCGGTGCAAACCGACAAATCAGTTCGGTTTGATCTTCGACAATGGCCCGATAGCGAGCTTCCGAAGACCGTAGGGCCACTTCTGCTAAAGCCCGTTCTTTATGAAGAGAGACCGCAGCGGCAGCGGCCCGAAGAATAGAGACTTCTGACTCGGACCACACCCGAGGTTCCATGCAATTGTCAAAGCGAATAAATCCAAAGAATTCCCCATGGACCATCAGGGGCAAGATCAGCAGGGATTGAATCCCGGATTGTTCTAACAGTTCCCGTTCAGAGTCGGGAAAGTTACTCACAACATCGGCAATGACTTCTCCTCGCCCTAACAGAGAGACCCACCGCTCAATCAGCACAGGGGCCTTTAAAGATAAACATTGAGCCGGTTGGGGAGTGGTGTCGGATCCGGCTTGAATTTTTAACTCTTCACAACTCCATTGGGCCACCAACAGCGGGGAGTGACCTGTTGGCGAGGAATTCCCCGCAGACAGGGGTGGATTTTGGCAGAGGTAGACTCGACTGGCATGAGCCGCTTGTCCCAAGGGTTTGAGAATTTCTGTGTAGGGGTAGCTGGGACTATTATCCGTGGGGGTATCTCCTTTAAAAGCCAAGAGTCGGCGCTGCACCTCGACTAAGGCTTCTAACTGCTGATTGGCTTGGCTGAGTTCCTGGGTTAAGCCATGCAATCGTAAGGCAGCACGCACCCGGGCTAGAAATTCTTCGGTTTCGATGGGTTTGGAGAGAAAATCATCGGCTCCCGTGTTGAGTCCCTTGATGCGATCGCCCACTTCTTCTCGGGCGGTGAGCAGGATGAAAAACATCGGTGCGAGTTCCGGGTCAGACTTGATTTTCTGACAGACTTCTAATCCATCGAGTCCGGGCATCATCCAATCGCAAACGATTAAGTCAGGTTCCAGTTCTCTGGCCAGCCGCAAGCCTTCCGTCCCATCCGAGGCCACGGTGATGCGATGTCCGTCGCTTTCGAGTAAGTCCTGGAGGACGAGCTGCACGGTTACGTCATCATCAACAATTAGGATTTTAGCCATAGTAAAAAATGTAGCACGGTAAAAAAGAAAGGGTCAACTTCACTCGAATACGGGTTTAATTCAAAAAGGCTTTTTTATACTTCCCATTCTTGGCTACCCAATTGCTTTAGCTTGTATTCTAAATAACTCGCAGATGGAAGCATTTACCTCAATCTAATTTATGTAGCCCTCGCAACGGACAATTCCTCGGTTTATTGATACAGGCGACCGAGGGGCGATACCCACTTTCTTGGGATCCGCTCCAGACCGGGGTAAACAAGAGGGCGTTTTTTCCCAATGACCACTGCGTAGATGCTCCAGGAAAGGTCATCTATTTCGGAAAACCCTTAACCATAGCCGATCTGAATCAGGCTCAGTTAGACCCTGAGCGAGTGGCTACCCCCGCATGGGGCTTCACCCCGGAGGATTTAGACCCCACCCTACCATTAAGCTCCTTCTACACCGGATATTTTCTCGTTTTCTCCTTCTATCTTGTTAGGGTACATGGAGTGGGGAAAAGTTCGGTGACGAGTAGAGCTCAATGGCAATTGCAATTGAATTCTCTCTATTCTGACTCGACAGAGGAGAAAATCTGGAGATCATCACCGATCGCCTAGGTTCGGGGAATCCGACATCTTGCACCTGTTGCAACAACCGGCGGGGGTTTAAACCCCCGCCGATTGTTGCTGGGATCCCTGGTCCCCATCTGTGGAGATCGCCCGGTGATGGTCCGTGGTTACAAAAGCCACCCCAGTCCCAGGCCATGCTTCAATCCTCTAGGCAAAACGCTACACTAGAATACACTCCTTAAATTCCCTAAGTGTATGTCCTATTTCGACGGAACCCTCAGCTATCCCAACACTCGTAAAAGCGATATCGTGGATGACTACCACGGTATCCAGATTTCCGACCCCTACCGTTGGTTGGAAGACCCTGACGCTGAGGAAACCAAAACTTGGGTAGAAGCGCAAAATACGGTCACCTTTGGTTATCTTAACGAAATTCCCCAACGCGATCGCCTCAAACATCGCTTGACCGAACTTTGGGATTATGAAAAATACGGCATCCCCTTTAAAAAAGGCAGTCGCTATTTCTATTTTAAAAACGATGGACTCCAAAACCAAAGCGTTCTCTATGTCCTCCATCACCTCGACGATCAACCTCGGGTCTTGCTCGACCCCAACCAGCTCTCTGAAGATGGTACCATCGCCCTAGCCGGTATCGCCATTAGCGAAAATGCTCAATTCATGGCTTATGGTCTCTCTTCCTCCGGTTCCGATTGGCAAGAATGGAAAGTTCGCGACATTGAAACCGGCGAGGATTTATCCGACCATCTCCAATGGATTAAATTCTCCGGTGCCTCTTGGACCCACGACCATCAAGGGTTTTTCTATAGTCGCTACGATGAACCCAACACCAAAGGCCAATATGAAGATGTTAACTATTATCAAAAACTCTTCTACCATCGCCTCGGCACTCCCCAATCCGAGGATATTTTAATCTATCATCGTCCGGATCAAAAAGAATGGGGATTTAGCGGGGGTGTCAGTGAAGATGGCACCGTTCTAATTATCTCCGTCTGGCGCGGTACCGACCCGAAAAACTTGGTCTTTTACAAAGACTTAACCCATCCTGATGCTCCCGTTATTGAATTAATTACCGAATTTGAAGCCCAGTATGGGTTTATCGATAAAGAAGGAGATTTGTTTTGGTTTCAAACGGACTTGAATGCACCCCGGAGTCGGGTGATTTCTCTGAATATCCGCAGCGGCGAGGTCCAAGAACTAATTCCCGAAGCGCCCGAAACCTTAGAAAGCATCGGCCTTTTAAATAATCAGTTTGTCGCCGATTATCTCAAAGATGCTCGCAGTCAAATTAAACTCTTTAACCTCGATGGTTCCTTCATCCGGGAAGTCGAACTACCCGGAATCGGTTCTGCCGGTGGATTTAACGGCAAACGCCACGACACCGAAACCTTTTATAGTTTCACCAGCTTTACCACGCCACCCACGATTTATCGCTACGATATGGTCACGGGGGAGAGTACCATTTATCGCCATCCCCAGGTTGACTTCAACCCGGATGACTATACAACGGAGCAAATTTTTTACACCAGTAAAGATGGCACCCAAGTGCCGATGTTTATCATCCATAAACAGGGAATCCAACGGGATGGGAATAATCCCACCTATTTGTATGGATATGGCGGATTTAACATTTCCCTCACCCCCAGTTTTTCCGTCTCCCAAGTCGTCTGGATGGAACTCGGTGGTATCATTGCCATTCCCAATCTGCGCGGTGGAGGAGAATACGGAGAAGACTGGCATCAAGGGGGGACGAAGTTAAATAAACAGAATGTGTTTGATGATTTTATTGCCGCCGCCGAGTGGTTAATTGAACATCAGTACACGCGACCCCAAAAACTGGCGATCGCCGGTGGCAGCAATGGCGGACTCTTAGTCGGTGCCTGTATGACACAACGCCCGGACCTATTCGCTGCCGCCCTCCCTGCCGTCGGTGTCATGGATATGTTACGCTTCCACAAGTTTACCATCGGCTGGGCCTGGTGTTCCGACTACGGTTCCCCGGATAATCCCGATGAATTTAAAGCCTTGTATGCCTATTCCCCCTTACATAACCTCAAACCCGGTACCGCCTATCCAGCCACTCTGATTACCACAGCCGATCACGACGATCGCGTTGTCCCCGCACATAGTTTCAAGTTCGCCGCTGCCTTACAAGAAGCACATAACTCGAAGGCACCGGTCCTGATTCGCATTGAAACCAAAGCGGGACATGGTGCCGGAAAACCCACGGCTAAAATCATCGAGGAAGTGGCAGATAAATGGGCATTTCTAGTCCGAACCTTAGAGATGGATATCCCCGTTAAATAGTAACAACTGAAGTCGTTCTCTTCATGTTCGTAGTAACGACTTCAGTCGTTTCTTCCCATGTTCGTAGTAACGACTTCAGTCGTTATTTCCCATGTTCGTAGTAACGACTTCAGTCGTTTCTTATTGTTCGTAGTAACGACTTCAGTCGTTTCCGGGTTCGTAGTAACGACTTCAGTCGTTCTCTTCTCCATAAAACCCACTCACTATCGTCATTAAACCCCACAAATCAGCGATTATTTAAAACCCTGTCGGTTGTTGCTGGATGAGGAAACGACTGAAGTCGTTACTACGAACTTAAGAGAACGACTGAAGTCGTTACTACGA
>CAYUEH010000016.1:0-24163 GCA_964442465.1 uncultured Laspinema sp.
GGTGAAGCGACTCCGGTTGCTTTAACTGCTCCTGCTATCAATGGTTAATCTGAGATTTGACTAAAAAAAGCGCCTCCAAATTGGGGGCGCTTTTTATTTGGGGCTAGACAGAGTTCTGACAACCGATCACAGAACCAAGCTAAGGGATGTCAAACTTTGGCTGGGTTAGATTTGCTGGCGGTAGCGTTTGCTTTGCCGTTTTTGGTTTGACCATTGCCATTGCGGGGTTGCAGAACGCCGTAACCGCCGTGGTTGCGTTCGTAAATCACATTAATTTCCCCGGTGTCGGCATTGCGGAACATATAGAAGTCATGATCCACGAGTTGCAGTTGTTCCAAGGCATCGAGAACCGTCATCGGAGGCATGGCGAAATATTTGGTGCGCACCACTTGCTCTGGAAGTTCGGGGGTGCGTTCGCCAATCAGGTCCTCGACCAGGGGTTGCTCTTCGAGAAGCGCTTCATTCAGGGTGTCTGGGGCTTGAACTTTCTGAGCGTGACGTTTTTCTTTGTACTTACGCAGTTGGCGAGCGATTTTATCAGCGACTAAATCGATGCTTGCGTAGAGATTTTCACTGCTCTCTTCAGCGCGAATGATGGTACCATTTGCAAAAATGGTTACTTCAGCAGTTTGTTTAGAATTGTTCCGAGGATTTTTGGCCACAGACAGATGAACGTCTACTTCTGTGGTCAAGTTTTGAAAGTGACTCACTGCTTTTTCAACCTTTTGGTTGACGTACTCGCGAATGGCCTCGGTTATTTCAATATTTTTGCCGTGGATAACAAGCTTCATATCAATCTTCCCACTGAAGACTCCATCGTATTAATGATTTAGAGTTTAGGGTTTGGAGGGGTGATAAAAAACGCGAAATACGCATCTCCAAGCCCGGTTTCTAAAGAATAGACGGAGGGAAAGCGGGGCGGGTAATGCCGCTTTCCTAACATTAGTTCTTTTGCCCGTTTTTGGCGTTTCGCTCGCTTAAGAACGGAGCCAAAACTTATCAAGGTTGACTACACTTGAAAGGGTGGATTTACTCTGCCCTGAGTTGCCCCGAAATTACGGCAGATCTTTCAGGCATCGCGGTTGGGAATGTGGTAGGGCGATCGCCCTTCAGTCACCGGAGTCACCTGGGACTATGGATCACTCGTCATCAACTGCGATGGCACGAGCTTGAAAGTCTGATGGGCCAGTTGGTTAGCACCTGCTGTCGATAATGAAGATGATTATAGCAATCAAGACCCAAAATTGTAAGTCTTGGAGACTTGAGTCGGAGGGTTCTGTGAAATCCTGTCCTCGGGGACAAGGCCATCTAGCCTACGGGCTCAGTCAACTCAATGGTGTTGTAGGTTCTATAATAGATGGCTTTTGGGAAACCCCTCCTGTGCTGCAATTCAACTCCTTACCCTTCACACTACCATCTTGGATTGAGAATTACACCGAATTTTGTTATCTCTTCAAAATTCGTTGCAATACGTTACGAAATGACAATCCAGCTACCCTGGGCTATAGTAGTTGTCCGGATTCCAACACTGATATTTGTTTAAAATTCTGCCAAAAACCCCTTGCTTTTTTGGATGAACTATAGTAATAGTCTAGCCAATTCTGTTGAAACCAGTTCCCCGCGTCGGCGTTGTGGGTTCTACAATCTCGATCGCCTGCCCTATCAGGAGGCTTGGACCTGGCAGCAGTCTCTGGTGGCGGCCCGCCGGTCCAATCCAGATTTAGAGGATGTCTTAATTTTGCTGGAACATCCTCCGGTTTATACCCTGGGAAAAGGGGCGAGTTTAGAATTTCTGAAGTTTGACCCCACCTGTAGCGACGTGGAACTGCATCGGGTGGAACGTGGGGGTGAGGTGACTTATCATTGTCCGGGTCAAATTGTGGGGTATCCGATTTTGAATCTGCGATATTACCAGACGGACTTGCATTGGTATTTGCGGCAGCTAGAAGGGGTGATTCTTCAGGTGTTGGCAGAGTATGGCTTAAAGGGCGATCGCATTGAGGGGATGACCGGAGTCTGGCTAGAGGGGCGAAAAATAGCGGCGATCGGGATTAAAGTCAGTCGATGGATTACGATGCACGGTTTTGCCCTGAATGTTTGCCCAGATTTGAAAGGGTTCGAGCAAATTGTCCCCTGTGGGATTGCCAACAAACCCGTGGGGAGTTTGGCTGAATTTGTCGAGGGGATTAACCCCGATCGCGTCCGTCAGCAACTCGCCACAGGGTTTGCCGAGACTTTTGCCGTTGAATTGCGTGAGTTAAAATTGCCTACACAGGCAAAGCCGATTTAAAAGCCATCGACACAGAACTCGTGCGATCGCTGTTTCTAGGGGTGCATCAACACAGAAAACTCAGAGGGGATAAGCCAAAAGCGGCATTTATCCATCCAGCCCGAGGCGGCTGCCTAGCCAACGCCAGGTTACCCGGTGAGCGATCGCCTGTTCCCTGGTGTCGGAGGAGCGCGCTTTAAAGATTAAGAAAAGATAAAGAATTGCAGATCGGATCAACCGGCCCTTCATTTTTAGGGCCCATGACTGCCTGTGATGGTCGCCTCCCTCTCTTGAGAAACTCTCCCATCAGCTTGATTGCACATCCGCGCACCTGATTCAGGGTAAGCGCGGGAATTTTAAAATCCCTTCCCCAATTATGAGTTCATCTACCAACTCCAGGGATCCCTTTGTCACCCAACTCATTGAATTTAGTAAAAAGGCAGCAGTCTCAAAACCATCAAGACTGTGGCGGCGTTTTTTACCGAGCAAAATTGAACCCCTATCAGACCTAGAGTTCCCTAGACCTGATTTTACCGCCCATTCCTTTGAGTTTTCCACCGAGGCAGCCGAACCCTTGTCTGGCCTCAAAGAACGAGATACTAAAGCCTTAGCCGAACTATTCGAGGACGAAGAGATCGAAGCCATCCAAGCCGATGTTCTTCTTTGTTTGAGCTTCCTCTCTCCCCCACCCTGTTGGGATGAGCAAGCCTTTGAGTTTTTAAAAGAATTCCTTTAGCCCTCGGATTTTTTGCGTTATAATAGCAAGATAAAGTATCAAATCAAACCCAAAGGAAATGAGGTTGCGGGGCGATCGTCAAGGTTCGCCCTGGCACCTAATTCATACATTTCCTACAGCCAAAAGCCATCTCCTTTCCCAAACCTTGTCCCCACTGCGAAGCCCCGATTCAATAGAAGAGGCTGAAGCCCAATTCACCCTCAGACCGAAGGATTGAGTAGCATTTCCGCCAGTTCACGACTACAATAACAAACAAGCCGAGGGATTTCTCAATCATCAACCCTTAAAGGAATAGATAGCCACTTTACCCTAAATAGGCTTAACCGAAAGGGAACAAAAAAGGAGAAATTTAGACTCCTCAAATCACTATTTACCGAGAAAATTTCTCTATTTTCTCTTTCCATCCCCCATCCCCGGTTACCCAACCCCGGTTACCCAACCTTCGTTTATCATCCTTCTTTTGATATGCCTTCAATAGCCCGAAAAAACCTATTTGAAGATCTCCCGCGCTTTCTGGTTGCCCAAGCGGGCATTATGTTTGCGGTGAGTTTGATTACCATCCAAACGGGAATCTTCAAAGGGGTCATGCGCTCAACCGCCTTACTGGTGGACTATTCTCCAGCAGATATTTGGGTCACTTCCCAGGATATGGAAACCTTAGAAATGACCCTGCATATGCCCTACAAGCGACTGGCAGAAGCGCAAGAGGTGGAAGGAGTCGCCCAAGCGGAAGCGCTGATTGTCCAGGGGACCTTGTGGCGAGATTCCACGGGGCATATTAACCATGTCCGGGTGTTTGGATTTGACCCAGATGGGGAACTGTTCGTCCCAGGTCAGATTGTTCGAGGCAGCTTAAGCGACCTCCACAGACCCTACACCATGTTTGTGGATGAGGCCAGCTTTGATACCCTCAAGGTCTCATGGTTGGGGGACCGAGTGGAAGTGGGGGCATTTTCCGCAACGGTGGTGGGATTCACCCATGATACTCAATCGATTGTGGCGAGTCCCTATATTTTCACGTCCTTGGACAATGCGGATGCCTTCACGACGACTCGTCCCAGTGAAGAGGCGGCTTCTGAAGTCCAAGAGGATCCCGACCCCTTAACGGAGGATGACCCGATCACCTATATTTTGGTGAAAGCTGAACCGGGAGAAAATTTGCAGGAACTGAAAGAGAGACTGCAAGAAGCATTGCCCTATACCCGCGCTTATACGCAAGAAGAAATGGCCGAACTCAACCGCGTGTATTGGCAAGAACGGACGGGAATTGGCTTTGTGCTGAGTTTGGGGGCTGGAGTCGGGGTGATGGTGGGCATGGTGGTTGTGGGACAGATTCTGTACGCTTCTGTCTCGGATCACATTAAAGAATTTGGCACCCTGAAGGCGATGGGGGCCTCCCAGAGCGTGATTTATGGGGTGATTATTGAACAGGCGCTGTGGATGGCTGTGTTAGGATACCTGCCAGGAATGCTGCTGTGCTGGGGGATCCAATCTTGGGCATTGGCGGCCCAGGGATTGACCATCTTGATTTCACCGGGAACGGCTGTGGGGGTGTTTGGGATTACCGTGGTGATGTGTGTATCTTCGGCAATTTTTGCGATTCAGAAAATTAATCGAGTCGATCCGGCGATTGTTTTTAAAGCCTAGGTTGCAATTCTGGGGGGGATTGGTCATAATTACTCAGACCGATCGGGGGATGACGATTTTCAAAGTGGCACAGACAATGAGATTAGAGGGATGGGCGACTGCCAAAATGCGATCGGGCATCCTCTTAACTTCTAAATCCTGATTGTTTTGCTCTCACAGCCTACCGTTTATAGCATATTCACTAAACATTGAGACGAATGACTGCTTCACTAAACTTTAATGAATCTATGGGAAATCTCTCCACTCAGGTGATTGCACCGTCGTTAGTCGCCTCTACAGCGGCATCGACAACAATGGGTGCGATTAAAGCTAGAGGCGTCAAGATGGTTTTCGAGTCAGGTTCCGAGGAGTTTCATGCCCTCAAAGGAATTGATTTGGAAGTCTGTCCCGGAGATATTCAACTTTTAATGGGACCATCGGGTTCGGGCAAAACAACTTTGCTTTCAATTTTGGCTGGGATGCTCACCCCAACAGCGGGAACGGTTAAATTACTCGGGGAAGAAATTACCTGGATGTCTCGGGCTGAATTATCCCGGTTTCGTCGAGATAATATTGGCTTTATTTTTCAAGGTTTTAATTTATTTCCTGCACTGACTGCTACAGAAAATGTGGAAGTGGCGCTGAATTTGAAAGGAATTCGCGGACGCAATGCTCATTTAGAAGCGCAGCATCTTTTGGAACAGGTGGGGTTGGGAGAGAAGGTTCATCAGTTGCCTCGGGATTTATCTGGAGGACAAAAACAACGGGTGGCGATCGCCCGCGCTTTGGCAGGTCATCCTCAGTTGATTATGGCGGATGAACCCACGGCAGCGTTAGATTCTCATAGTGGTCATGCGGTGATCGAACTGCTGCGCAAATTGGCAAAAGAAGGAGGCAGCACGGTTCTGATGGTGACTCACGATCCGCGTATTCTGGATGTGGCCGATCGCATTCTCTATCTGGAAGATGGGGAATTACAAAAGCCCGCTGCTGCCTAACTTGAGGTACTATATCCAGTCTGGCAAGAATTGGGAAATTGCACGGATGGAGTGGGAGCATCTTGCTCCCGCAGAGGCGTAGGGAGCAAGATGCTCCCACTCCTCAATTCTAGGGTCAGGCTGCTACAAAAAATGCAATAGAGCGCATCTAAATCCGATGTCTCGATAGAATTTATAATGTAGCCAAGGGAGCAAAACTTTCCCTTGGCTTTCGCCGTTATTTTAGCCCTAATTCAGACAATTTTTGAGAAATCATTCACAATTTTTGAGAAATTCTTCACTCCCCAATAGATTAAAAAAATCACCCAGCCTACCCAGATTGGAATTAAAGCTAACAAAGTCTCGGGCGAAAACCATTGATTCAAGAAATTACCCTGTATGCTCTGGGTGGCAACCGTGGGTTCGGGACCGACTTGAATCTGGGTGGCGGTTCCTGAAAATTCGACTTGAATGCCTGCTTTAGTATTGTCTTCGGAATTATAAGGGACAAGTGCGATCGCGTCAATTTTTGGAATCTCTAAATCCCCTGGGGTTTCTCCCCTTAAAAAATCGTTTTGTGATATGGGGAGTGATTGTCTTGCCATTTGAATCTGACCAGCGATCGCAGTAGACTCATAAATCGGTGGCTCTGTAGCTGTTTGTGCGGGTTCCCTGCGGTAAAATCGCACATCTTCCACATTCAGATTACCCGGTATCCATTGAGGCGAGGGTTCCGGAACGATCGCCGCGATCGCCGCTTGCTCTCTCAAGGTTAAGGTTAGCCGTTTTTCCTCGGGAATCCAGGTAAATTCTAAAGGAGTATCGGGGTTGGGGCGACTACTACCAGACTGAAGTTCGGTAATTTGATATCCTCGTAAACTCACCTGCAACGGCTGATTGCCCAAGTCAAGTTCTAGCACATTGGGACGAATTGCCGGTTGTAAGACAAGTTGGAGACGACTGCGATCGTAACTGAACTGTTCGACGAAGGTCTGTTGTCGTAACCACAAGTGTCTGAGGGTCAGTTCACTGCGGCGATCGGCGTCAACCGGGGTGATTTCCCATTCACTCTCGGCAGTGGGTAGATCAACTGTGAGGCTGGATAACTGATTCAAGCGCGGATCATTGGCATTCTCAAATCGTCCGGTTAAAGTGAAACTTTGTTCCCCGGCGATCGCCATCTGACGCAACCCGTTTATCCCTTCAAATAAGACAATACTTTGGGGTGATTCTCCATATCTAAAGCTGAATTCTTCGACCAGGAGACTGCCTGCAAAGGGATGGGGAAAGGGGACGAATGTTACCAAAGGCAGGACGGCTAGGCAGATGGCAATTAAGGCGATCGCCCGATACAACTCTTGCGGCAGTTTCCCTTGTGGCTTCCGGGGCGGATCCTCCGGGGGAATTGACTGTAGCCTAGGTTTAGAAATGCCTGATTTGCCAAGGGAATTTCCCAAGGGTGGAACGGTGCGGGTCAGTGTTGGCAAATGGGTAATATACCAGACTATCAATTCAATCAGATGGATCAACAACCAGAAGGTTTGAAAGGCAAATTGCCACATCCCCAGCAGTATCCATTTGAAGGGGATGAGTAAAATCATGAAATCTCTGCGGGCGATCGCTTCCTGGAGTTGCTTGAGCAGTCGCTGTATCCACATCTGGAGTTCTGAAAATGCCCACAGCAACAATTCAATTAGCTGAATCCCCAGCCAAAACAGGTTAACCAGTAGGTTCCAGATGACCGCCAGAACCGATCGACCCAATTCCTGCACCCCCTTAAAAATTAATCGCACGGTTGGTTTCACTGATGCTTCAATGCTTTGATTGGTTTAAGACAAGAGCATCATACCATTTTAGATTTTTGAAAAGGGCTTGAGGCAGTTGTCTGGGGTTTCTCAAGTTCGAGGGCAGTGTAGGGGAATTCTCAAGGCTAAAATCTTCAATCCCTTTCAACACCACAATACCTTGTCCTGACGGTTCCGGACAAGGTATTGTGGCGAACGTCTCAAGTCCAGTGGGGTAGCGCCATTGGTGATCCCCTATAGGATGATTTCTGGCGATCGCACCGGCTAAAACTGGGTTGGGAAACGCAACCGGGTCAGATAGAGGATCCAGAAACGAGAACATCCAGTGAGCAATGCCTGTCAGCAGGAGCAAGGAGAAGTGAAGGAGAAATGTCTGCATTGGGGTTGATTTTGCCCAAACTCTGCCTGGGAAAACCCGGATACTTAACCCCCAACCCTCTGGACCCACCGGGGAGAGGAAAACCGAGATGCCTCAGACGGAGGATCGGGACGTTGAGTCTGGACTTGGGAACGCTTGTTTTAGGAAAATCTATGCCAATAGATAGAGGTTATTTTCTGCGTTTTACTCTGGTTTTCCTCCCCGAAGGGGGATTGATAAATTTTTCTTTTGATTCACAAGTATTTTGGATGAATTATATCATTTTAGTTGATGGCGATCGGTGTAGTTTTTTCGGGAGAAACTGGGTAAACTCATGTATAGAGAGTTTCTCACGCGCTCAACTCTGGTTCAAGGACGTTTTATCCAAAGGAATGCAGGTGTTTATAAGCTGATGTAAAGTTTAAGCCCGATCGGAGAAATCACGGGTTCTACCGTTGAGACCGATGCTTCTGTGAAGAGGCTTTGGGTGCAAAAATCCGCGATCGCCTGACCCGTCATTTTCTCTCTACCCCTCTGAGTGTTTTTGCTGATTGCCAAAAATGTATTATTGTTGTAGTATGGAGAGAGGGCCTTCTACCTAAGGAAGGAACATCACAAGGAACATCACTCGGTAGAGAGATAGAGATGAATTTTGAGTGAACCCTACACCTTTAAACCCAGTCTAAAAGGATAAGGAGACTCATGCCGTCACAGGGGGATGCATTGGCGACGAAGCTAGGCGTAAAGGTTTTCAAAAATTTATACCCTTCCCTACTCCCGCAGCAGGATTCAGGTCAAGAAAGGTAGGTGGTAAACTCAGGCTACCAAGTAGCAAGCTCTCTCATTCAGTGGGGGAAAACCCTCCCGGTTACCCGGGTTTAAAAGTACGGGAATTGCCCTGTTTAAGGCGATGTCAAACGCGAGTGAAATAGGGCACGATCTCTAAATAGAGGAGAATCTGGTGGAAGTAGATGGGCACAAAAGAGCGAAAACTAGAAACGCGATCATAGGGGGTTTAACGGTTCAAGCCTCTCCCCTAGTTTCTCAGTGGAACTCTGAAATCCGTCTGCTGTCTCATCCCTTGCACTGGATCGCTCAACCCACCGTTCCCCTTGGGACCGGGACAATTCAGGAAACTTTAACGTGACCCCGACTTAACGTGACCCCGACTTCACCCTTTACTCCATTGTAGATCTGACATAAGATAGAAGAAGTCAAAGTCATAATGACTTTGAGTTGACTAGGTGTCATCCCCTGGTGCAGCGGATCAGCCCCCCCGAACAGGTATCTGTAAGGCGCTGCCCCAAATCCCGAGGAGGATAGAACCCAGTCGGTGAGACCAAACCGCGAAATGCTACCCGTTGAGTGGGGCGAGTGCTTGCTACGCATCAGAATGTATTTCGTTTGGAGAACTGCAAAATGCCCACGATCAAATCTCGGCCAACCACTGTTAAGCAAACTTATATGGGCGCACGACAAAGCGATTCTACTGATACCATTCGTTCGTACTTACATGAAATTGGTCGTGTGCCGCTGCTGACCCATGAGCAAGAAATTGTTTTTGGGAAACAAGTGCAGCAAATGATGGCGTTTTTGGAAGCGAAAGAAGCGCTAGAAAAGAAGCTCAAACGCGAACCTACCGAAGAAGAATGGGCCGAGGCGGTTGGACACAGCGTCGCCGAGCTCAAGAACTTGGTAAAAATCGGTCGGCGATCCAAGCAAAAGATGATTGAAGCGAACCTGCGTCTCGTGGTGGCGATCGCCAAAAAATACCAAAAGCGCAACCTAGAATTCCTGGACTTGATCCAAGAAGGAACCCTCGGATTAGAGCGCGGTGTAGAGAAATTCGACCCGATGCGGGGATATAAATTCTCCACCTACGCCTACTGGTGGATTCGGCAAGCGATTACTCGGGCGATCGCCCAGCAAGCGCGGACCATCCGGCTGCCGATTCACATCACCGAAAAACTCAACAAAATCAAGAAAGTGCAACGGGAACTGACCCAAAACTTAGGGCGGAGTCCTTCCCCTGCCGAGATTGGCGAAGCACTAGAGTTAGAACCGGCACAGATTCGGGAATATCTCTTAATGGCACGTCAGCCGGTTTCCCTGGATCTGCGAGTGGGAGATAACCAAGACACCGAACTGCAAGACCTCCTAGAGGACGCAGACGCTTCTCCGGAAAATTACATCACCCAAGAACTACTGCGGGAAGACTTAGAAAGCCTTTTGGCCGAACTAACCACTCAGCAGCGCGATGTAATTATTTTGCGATTTGGCCTAAAAGATGGGCGGGAATTGTCCCTAGCCAAAGTCGGTGAAAAACTCAATCTGAGTCGCGAACGAGTGCGCCAGCTAGAACATCAAGCTCTCGCGCACCTACGACGCAGACGAGCCAATGTCCAAGAATATTTAGCCAGCTAACCTATGGCTAATAGCAATGGGCTATTGGCGGTCAAGAACCCCCACCTGCCATAGCGAGGTGTGGGCGTGAAATAGCCAGGTTTCACGGGTAACTCCTGACTAGACCAATGAGCCTACTAGATAGCACGGACTTCCGAGCATTTTCCTAACTCGGATTACCTCTAAACCCTCTGGCTGAGGGTGCTTTCAGAAAGGACATCTATTTAGACGGTGGTCGAAGGAACAAGTTGTTTTTGGATTATCTCCAATGAACCCTAAAACTCGCATACCCGTTCTGGCCCCAGACAATACGCCCCTAATGCCAACCCTATACCGCAGAGCGCAACAGTGGGTCGATACTGGCAAAGCAAAATGGGTCAGCAATGACCTCAATATCAAACAAGTACGTTTACTCCAAGAACCATCAAGCCGTAACGCTCAACTCATTGTGATTGGCATCGACCCCGGCAAGAAGTTCTCAGGTGTGGCGGTTCAATCAAGTCAATTCACCCTGTTCACAGCCCATCTGATTCTGCCCTTCCCTAGTATCACTAAAAAGATGACGGGTAGGCGCATTCTCAGACGCGCCAGGAGAGGGAGACGAATCAATCGAAAAGTTGTATTTCATCTTCGCGCTCACAGGCAGAAACGCTTTGACAACCGCAGACAGAAGAAGTTGGTGCCATCTATCCATGCCAATCGTGCTTTTGAGTTGCGGCTAGTTAAAGAACTGATGCGGCTATTTCCAGTTTCCACAATTGTCTACGAGTACATCCAAGCAAAAGGTGACAAAGCGTTCAGCCCTGTGATGGTAGGCCAAAAAGTGATGCTGGGATGGTTAGGGAAACTGGGATCAGTCGTTACCCAGTTTGGCTGGAAAACTGCCAATATCCGCAATTATTTAGGTTTGGTGAAACAGAAGACTGATAAATCAGCCCAGACCCCAAAAACTCATGCGGTTGATGGGATTGCCCTAGCTGCCAGTCAATTCGTGGATTACAAAGCATTCCATCGACTTAGGGAGCATGGTCATCACTGGGTTGGTTCAGTCCGGCTAACACCATCCCCATTCCGGGTGATTGGGCGACCAAATCTGTTTCGACGCCAACTCCACTTTGAAAATTTCAGTAAGTCTGGAATTCGCAAACGCAAGGGTGGCACGATTACACCATTCGGCTTTCGCTCTGGTGACTTTGTTCAAGCTCAAAAGGCTGGCAAGACTTACAGGGGATGGATTGGTGGGTTCAGTGAAGTCAACAAAGTGGTGTCTGTCTACGACCACAATTGGCATCGGATTGGACAGTTTTCAGTAAGCAAAGTCCAGTTAATCAAACGGAGTACAAGACTATGTGTCGCGTAAATCCATTGGCCGACTCCAGGCGTGGAGTCGGCCGTCGCTATCCCTCCCCCACCTGCAAGCGAGGATGGGGGAGTGCCGCGAAATCCTGTTGAAGATGCGGAAGGGGATCAATTTATGGTCCCCTTCCGTTTTTTTTAGGGGAGAATTGGGGGATGGGGGAGAATTGGAAGATAGGGGAGATGGGGAAGATAGGGGAGAATTGGGGGATGGGTTAGAAGGTGACGAGATCGCGCAAGCGTTCTGATAGAGTGGGACCAATTCCCGAGACTCGTTGCAAATCTTCCACTGACGTAAACGGTTGCTCTTGCCTGGTGGCAATCATTCGAGCCGCTAAAGCCGGACCAATTCCCGGTAATGTCTCTAACTCCTCCTGAGTCGCTCGATTCACATTGATTCGGGCTTCGGGAGATAATGCGGGAACCGGAGTGGACTCACCACATTGCTGAATCTGCTGTTGGATTTTGGCCTCAATGTGGGTGGGTAAACCCAAACGAGCGGTGCTATAAAGTCGTTCAAACTCTCGCCGAAAATGGGCCGCGACGATGGGAGAGTCAATGACCAAGAGAGTCTCATCATTGCGAGAATTAGCGGCGGCGGACCAGTTATGAGACCCGGCGATCACAATGCGATCGTCCAAGAGGCCAAATTTATGATGCAGGCGATCGCCCTGAGGTAACTGGGGAACGCCTACTGTATCCAAAGGAGTAGACCAAGGTTGGTTGCCCTGATCATACTGACAATTTTGATTCGGTAACGCCACTCCCATCATGTCCAACCCTTCGCTATAACTGCGATAGGCAAAACTGGGATCAATCAGGGCACGGACCTGCACCCCCGTGCGATGACGAGCATAAAGGGTATCGCTCAACTGCTGTTTGGAGAAGACAAACAGGGCCAGGTCCACGGATTGAGTGGCCCGATTCAACGTATTGGCGATCGCCCCATTGACACTCTGTGCCCAAGGAACTCGTGCCCCCGTCGGCGCAAATTGCACCCCCACCGAACTGGCCCCCAAATTCACCCACTGCTTCGGGCGAAACGTTTTTTGCACTCCAAACAGACTATCGGGATCACTGCCTGGGCCATCCCCCCACATTAAGTTAAACTCTTGTTGGAATAAACCGGCCAATTCTGGACTGTCAATTTTGAGTAAATTATTGGGATTGCCGCGACTGGTGGGAGAGAGAAAATCTCCGTGGATGTCACTGGTGGTAAAATTGGCCGAAGTGACGATCACCCGGCGACCATCGGCGATCGCAAATTTGTGGTGCATCAACCCACTGCCTTTGGAACCATCTGCCGTATCGTCAATTAAAGGCACTCCGGCATTTTTTAAAATGATTAAAGCATCCCCCTGGGCGATTTCCTCTGGACTGAGGGAACCATCCTGGTTGCGATCAATCAGGTGACGCCACTCTTCATAGCGAGCTTTGTTGCGTTCATCCAAACGGGCGACTTGCTGCGGGGTTAACTCACTGAGGGGTTGGTTATAGGTATTTTCCAAAATTACCCGGACCCGGACACCGGATTGATGCTGATGGGCGATCGCCTGGGCAATGTTGGGCAACTGCAACTCCTGAACTGCAACATCCACAGTGGATGTCGCGCTATTGATGGTCTCCACAATCAACTGTTCCAAATCATCTCCCGATCGCGTGATGCCTCGGTAAGGCTCTGAGTAATCCAGGACCGGATTCTGGTTAAAATAAACCTCCACAAAGGGGTCTTGGGGTAAAGGCGCGAGTCGATGCAGGGTGGGTTGAATTTCTTTGCAACCGCTTCCCATCAGGCCCAGAATCGCTACAAGCAGAGGCCGGAGAAGGGCTAAAAATTTAAGGGGTTGAGGGGTTTTTCGTGGGATCAGCAGTAGCAGCATAAGACCCGACTAGAGAGAATTGGGAGAATTGGGAGAATGGGGAGAATTGGGAGAATGGGGAGAGTTGGGGGATGCGGGAAGGCAGATATAGCGGTTCCCACAGTTATGAGGTACGTTTTGGGAGTGCGGTAAGCACCAGCTATGCCGAAGGCTTTGCATCTTGCTCGCTACCGTCAAGAGCGAGCAAGATGTTTGTGCTGACGCACAGGCTGTTGCGAACGCACTCCTTTAATTGTCTATACTGCATAAGTCCGGGAACCGCTATAGAAGAGTTTAGGAAAAAAGTGTTGGGGGAGAGTCGCGAGTGCTAACGCATGGTAGAATTGCGATCTGTTGAAAAAGATTTGTCCATCGTCTTCGCCATCCTTGTCCGGCATCATAGCATTCAAGATGGTTATTCTGCCCTTTCGAGGGCAGGATCCACCCCAACAAATTTTGAAGGGTTCAATTCAGCAGTTGAACCGACAGAGATTTGGTTGACTTAATGGATGTCAGGTGATGGCATGGAAATATGGCCGAAATTAGGTTTCGGCTCGGGGATTAGGGTAACATCAGATCTATTGCTGACTGAGGAAGTTCGTGCAACGGAAAACAGTTGGCATGGACCAGAGGCTATTGGTTGAGGATAAGCTCTCATCGCGAGTTGAAGTTGGAGGTTTGGGCCAGACAAACCAACACCAGTGTTTTATGCCGAGAAGAAAAAAAACCTTTCCATGCGGTCACAAGGGTTATGGTCAAGTTTGTCACCGTTGCGCCCAAGATCAAGAGGCCCAGGAGCAAGCGGTACGTTCGCTGGCGGAAAAACGACAGCAAAAAATGGAATGGGAAGCCACTTTTGACAATGACCCCATTGATTTGAGAGAGTTACCGGATTATGTGGTTCACAAAGCCCGAAATATTATCGAGGGACTCGGTGAACGGCGTAATTATCGAGAGTTTGGCGGGAAGCGTCTCCGTCACAATCGTTGTATTATCAGTATCCCGGTTACCCGAAACTATCGGATGATTTGCCGAGAGGAGGGGAATGTCACGATTCCTGAGTCGGTTTTGTCACATGAAGATTACAATGTGTGCAAGCCGGGGAGTTAAGGATGCTGAGGGAATGGGGCGTGAATTCTCGATCGCACCGATGAAAAGATTGATAAACTGCTTAGGTGGCGATCGCCTCTGCTTCTGGTTGATCAAGTCAGGCTTGAAGACCGATGGAGAGGCGATCGCTCCTTTAGTCGCTGCTGGATCAAGGCTCACGAGAGAATAGCCCTGTAGCGGCTTATCCTCAAGCTGAGTAACTTATGCAAATCTATTTAGATTACAGCGCAACGACACCAACTCGACCCGAGGCGATCGCCGCCATGCAAGATGCCCTCACCCAGAATTGGGGCAATCCTTCCAGCATCCATGAATGGGGCCAAAGAGCGGCAACGGTGGTGGAAAAGGCTCGAATGCAGGTCGGGAGTCTGATTAATGCACCGGCAGATTCGCTGATTTTTACCGCTGGGGGAACGGAAGCGGATAATCTGGCGATCGTGGGCGTGACTCGTCAGTATCAGACCCCGCAACATCTGATTATTTCTGAGGTGGAACATTCGGCTGTTAGCAAAACGGTGGAGTTGATAGAGCAGTGGGGATGGCGGGTGACGCGGTTGCCGGTCGATCGCCGAGGAAGGGTGAATCCCGAGGACCTGAAATCTGCTCTGCGCCCCAATACGGTGTTGGTGTCGGTGATTTATGGACAGAGTGAAGTGGGAACGGTGCAACCGATTGAAGAATTGGGGGCGATCGCTCGCGCTGCTGGGGTGTTGTTTCATGTGGATGGGGTGCAGGTTGTCGGGCGATTGCCGGTGAATGTGCAAGCATTGCCGGTGGATCTGCTCTCCTTATCCAGTCATAAAATTTATGGTCCTCAAGGGGCGGGGGCGCTGTATGTCCGGGAAGGGTTGGAACTGGTGCCGTTGCTGACGGGAGGGGGACAAGAATCAAATCGGCGATCGGGGACTCAGGCGGTCCCGGCGATCGCCGGATTTGGGGTAGCGGCAGAATTAGCGAGGGAAGAAATGCCAACGGAGACCCCGAGATTAGTTCAATTGCGCGATCGCCTCTTCGACTTATTAGCGGATACCCCGGAACTGATCCCCACCGGCGATCGCCTGCATCGCTTACCCCACCATGTCAGTTTCTGCCTGCGGGAGGATGCTCAGAGTCGAGGGAGTTATCCCATCACCGGCAGGGCGATCGTCCGGCAAATGAACCTCGCAGGAATCGCCATCAGTTCCGGATCCGCCTGTAGTAGCGGGAAACTCAACCCCAGTCCCGTCCTAGTAGCAATGGGATACAGTCCCACCGAAGCGACAACTGCCCTGCGCCTCACCCTCGGACGACACACAAGCGCAGCCGATATCGATTGGACTGCAATGGTCCTCAAGCAAGTTTTAGCCCGACTGATGCCTGAATTAGCCTTAGCTAGACTGTAATTTCCCGTCTTATTTTCTGTGCCTTTTTAGACAGCAGAAACTATGATGCTGTCGCACTCTGAAAAAGGTTAGAAACCGGGTTTCTACCAGAGTGTTTGCCCCAGGTTCACAGATTGGGACAGAAACCCGGTTTCTGGAGTCTGGGGTGGGGTTTAGAAACCGGGTTTCTCCCAGAGTTTTTGCCGCCGTTTCACAGATTTGGACAGAAAACCAGTTTCTGGGTGATGTCCCAATTAAGAGGTTTAGAAACCGGGTTTCTCCCAGAGTTTTTGCCGCCGTTTCACAGATTGGGACAGAAACTCGGTTTCTGGAGTCTGGGGTGGGGTTTAGAAACCGGGTTTCTACCAGAGTTTTTGCCGCCGTTTCACAGCTTTGGACAGAAACCCGGTTTCTGGGTGATGTCAGCAAAAAGTCCGGTTTTCTTTTGACACTGACTCGGGGGCTTCATCCGGTGTAGCCGAACCCTTGATGCGGGTTGTTCTATTCAGAATGTCCCCCCGTGACTTTGCCTCGAAAGACCACATATTGATAGAGGTTGTAGAACAACATCACTGGAATCAGCGCCCCAATCATCACAATCATAATCACTAACGAACTCGGGTCCGCTGCGGCTTCATAGATGGTGATTTTGGAAGGAATGATATAGGGAAACACCACGAGGGCCAAGCCTAAGAAGGTTAAAACAAACAGCAGAATCGTCCAAACAAACGGCATTCTTTCCTGTTTACGATCCAAGCTTCTGAGCAATAGCCAAATTAACAGCGCACCCAGTAAAGGAATCAGGGCAAACCCATAGACTTGGGGCCCGTTAAATAAGCGGGTTCTGGCTTGTTCATAAAAAATGGGGGTAACAATCGTAATCAAAATCGCCCCTATTAAAGTCGTTATGGATGCCAGTTTGGCCGTTTTATAGTGGGTTTCCTGGAGTTCCCCGGTGGTTTTCCAAACCAGATAAGTTGAGCCAATCAGCACATAGCCTTGAATTAAGGTTAACGCCACTAAAACCGATTGCCAACTCAACCAGTCCCAAGTCGTGCCAATAAAATGACCCTTGCTATCGACTTCAATGCCTTTCAGGACAGCACCCAAGGCAAATCCTTGACCGAGGGCTGCCATAAAACTACCACCGCCAAAGGCCAAATTCCACACCACTTTTCGGTTAGATTGCTCTCGAAACTCAAAAGCCACCCCTCGAAAAATAAACCCAAATAACATGATGAAAATGGGAATATAAAGCGCGCTGAGGATGGTAGCATAGGCTACGGGGAATCCCCCAAATAAACCCCCTCCCATCAAAATCAGCCAAGTTTCATTGGCATCCCAAATATTACTCAAACTCGTCATCAGAATTCCGCGTCGGTCTTCTGATGAAGCCGTCAGGGATAAAATTCCGACGCCGAGGTCAAACCCATCCAGCATGACGTAAAGAAACAGGAATAGGGCTAATATGCCAAACCAAACCAGGGGTAAAAAATAACTGAGTGTCTCCACGATCGCTCCTATTGTTTTGCTTCTACAGGTCGTTCATCGGGGATAAATTCTCCCGGTTGGGTTTCTAAAGCCGGTTGTGGTTCTAACCCAGGAATGGGTAAATCAAACCGGGGTCCGCGACGAATAATCCGGCTGCCAAAATAGAGGACACAGAAGAATAAAATGCTGTAGACGATCGCAAATCCAGTTAATGAGGTTAAGACATTACTCGCCGGTAAATTAGAAACCGAATCAACCGTGCGGATTTGTCCATATAAGGTCCAGGGTTGCCGCCCCACACATCGCACAATCCACCCGGATTCAATGGCAATATATCCCAAGGGTGCAGCAAAAATCCAGCCTCCCATTAACCACCGTTGTTGGCTAATATTTTCTGGAGAAAGTTTCCCACGCATCCATTGCAGGGTAGAAATCAGCATTAAACCGGCTAAAAAGAACCCGATGGCAATCATGGTCCGAAAGGCATAATAGATTAACCCAACTAAATGGGGTCGGTCCTCCGGTTGCCATTCATTCAGTCCTTTCACAGGAAGGGTGAGTTCTTTTTTAAATTCCAGAATGTATCCCAAGGCATTGGGAACTGTGATTTCCCAATCATTTTTCTGGGCTTTTTCATTGGGGAATGCCACTAAACTCCAATCTCCCCCTTGTCCCGCCGGAATGGTTTCCCATTGCGCTTCCATTGCGGCTAATTTGGCCGGTTGATAGTGATAGACTTGTTCACCGCTTAAATGGCCGATATAGAGTTGTAACGGGGCCACAGCAATTGCCGCTGCCAGCACAATTTTAAACGACTTGCTAAAAAATTCCTGATTGCGGTTTTTCAGAATGTACCAAGCGCTAATTCCTCCAATCACAAACAGGGACGTTTCCAGGGTCGCAAAAAACATATGAAGCACACTGTTCACCATGAAGGGATTTGTGATCGCTTCAAAATAATCTCGCACGATGAATTTTCCATCCACTAATTCTCCTCCTGCCGGGGTTTGCATCCAGGAGTTAGCAGTTAAGATCCAAAAGGTGGATAAATTGGACCCGATCGCCACTAAAATCGTAGACAAATAGTGAATCACTGAATTCACCCGGTCCCAACCAAACACCATAATTCCTAAAAAGGCCGCTTCTAGCATAAACGCCCAGGAGGCTTCAAACCCAATGACGCTGCCAAAAAAGTTGCCCACTGCTTCAGAAAATGGACCCCAGTTTGTGCCGAACTGAAATCCCATCGGAATCCCCGATGCCACCCCAATGCCAAAATTTAGAACAAATAATTTAGACCAAAATCGGGCATGGTAATAGTAGTCTTTATTGCGCGTTTTTAGCCAAATTCCCTCGACAATCACGAGATAAATTGACATCCCGGTAGTCAGAACCGGCCACAACATATGAAAAATAGCGGTCAGCGCAAATTGCATCCGCGATAACACTAGAGTATCGGAAAGAAAATCCACAAGTTAACCTCTTAGGTAGGAATTCTCAAATCATAACAAATTTTTCCAGAAAAAACGGTTAACTCAACAACGTTTTTTATCTATTGATGGTCACGCATCAACCTGATAATCAAGGAAAAAACCCCGCTAACTCAAGCGGGTACCCGTTGAATTATTCAGCCGAGAATCGGAGGGGTTATCCGTAGAGCAGAGAAATCCCCATACTGTAGGGATGGGTTCAGTCAAATAGCCCGGGGTCAAATTTTCTGGAGAATATTGGGGATGTTTTATCGTTTAAAATCTGGATTTTCCTTAATTTTAGACCGTTGCTCCGTCACATAAGCTAAGGTTCTTTGAGCATCCGAGGCTGGGGTTTGCTCGGGGACATCTGTAATATGCCACCAGGCATAGATGAGTCCGGCTGCCACGCCTCCAACCACCCCAAATAAAATACTCAAAACGGTAGAATAGCCTAAAAATCCAAAGGTCAACATAAAAAATATCCACATCTTAATTCCCAGAGAGATTCCTTGTTCTTTGGGAGATTTGGGACGTTTTTTGACATTTGATGTTGCTTTTTTGTCTTGCAAGTTTGCCATAGAAGTGTCAAGAGTTGGAGGGGTAAAAAGTCATCAAAATTAGCGATGGATTTGGGTGATGAGTGGCTTTAATTGGACGTCGATATCCCGGGTGGTATCGAGGGAGGTGAGATAGGCGCGTTCGTCTTCCGAAAATGGTTCGGCAGTTTGTTGCTGACGATCGAGGAGATCGGCAGTGGCATCGGCGATATCTCCTTGGCGCTGATTAAGCCGATCGCGCAAGATGGCGATCGGGGCGGTACAATGCAGAATATGCAAGGGCAATCCCCTGTCTCTCGCGGCTGCGATCGCCTGTTCCCGCAACCCTTGCCGGTCATATTTCGCATCCAAAATCACCGTCCATCCCTCACTTGCTGCCATTATCCCCAATTCTAACAATCGCCCATAAGTCTGGGCGGTCATTTCCGGGCTGTATATTTCATCACTCCCTTTAGATTGCAAGGAAATCCCCGCCAAATGCTTTCTTACGGCATCGGATCGAATCTGAATCGCCCCAGTCGCCCTCGCCAACTGTCGGGCGATCGTACTTTTTCCCGAACCGGATAAACCCGACATTAAAATCAATCGCCCTTGCTGAGGTTGGGTGTACTGCCATGCTAATTGATAATAATGGGCTGCAATTCGCCTTGCTTCTTGCTTTTCATCCTCGGGAATGTTGGCATCGTCCAGCATCAACGAGGTCACTTTAGCACGGACATACGCTTGCCGACTTAAGTATAAACGTAGCACTTGCAACCCTTGCCAGTCGCCGGTTTGTTCCAAATAAGTATTTAAAAACCCGTTGGCGAGGTCCTGCCGTCCCCGGGCTTCTATATCCATGACGACAAAGCCAATATCGTACATGACATCCACAAACCGAAAGGCTTCGTTAAATTCAATGCGATCAAAGAGCAGGATTTGATTATCCCACCGGGCAATATTTTTTAAATGTAAATCCCCATGACATTCACGAATTTTATCCAGTTGAATTCGCTGCTCAATCTGAGAACCTCGTTCCGCAAAAAATCTATCACTGTAGGCTTTGGTTTCCTCAAATTGCTGGCGGGTTTGCGGTCCATCGATATAGGGTTGAGATTGTTTGTAATTATTATCGATCGCCTCCCGGATTTTAGCTACTGTTCCAAAACTTTTAATATAATCACTCGTCGGCGTTTGCCGATGGAACTCCGCCACAACTTGGCCTAATTGTTCCATCTGTTCCTGGGTGAGTTGACCCTGTTCAAATTGATGAATTAATAAGGCTTCTTGAGGAAACTGCCGCATTTTTAAAGCATATTCAATGGGTTCCCCCTCCCCATTCAGTTCCAAGCCCCTGTCGGTTTTAGTCACCGCTACGACTTCCAGATAAAGTTCAGGGGCAATCTGGCGGTTTAAGCGCAACTCTTCTGAGCAGAAATGATGGCGTTTTTCCAAGGTGGAGTAATCTAAAAAGCCAAAATTAACCGATTTTTTGATTTTATAAACATAGTCCCCTGTCAGCAGCAAAAACGAGGCATGGGTTTGCATCAAGGTGACGGGTTCTTGCACCGGATGGGGATAAAAGTCTCCCTCCATCATTTGGGCGATCGCCTGGGGAAGTTTGGACTGACTCATGTTGTCCTCCATTGTGATCAATTCTGCTCAGGGAAAGCGAAAGGATAAATTCTGAGTATATACCCTTGTAGCCCTCACCCTAAATCCCTAGCCCTGTCAAGGTGTATTGATTTGTAGGGGCGCAAGCATTGCGCCCCTACAAGAAATATTGATTTTTCGGCATTAAATTTACCTCTTGTAGGGGTGCTTCTCGAAGCGCCCCTACAAGAAATATTGAGATACTCCCTAAATTATCCCGGTTCATGCTTCCTGGGTTTGCGATTATCCTTCTAGGAGCGATCGCGTCTCTTCTTTCGATAACCGAGGTCCGTAGGTGGTGACAATTCGCCCTGCTGCTTTAGCTGCTAATTCTCCCGCTTCGGCATCACTCATGCCATGAGTCATCCCATACAAAAAGCCTCCGGCATACATATCTCCCGCGCCTACGGTATCGATCGCCTGCACGGAAAGCGCCGGAATTTCAATGAGTTTTTCCCCATCAAAAATAATCGACCCTTTCGCACCCAAAGTAATTGCAAAACGTTTAGCAAGGGTTTTTAAATGGGCAACTGCCCCATCAACGGTATCCGTTTCAGCCATTGCCAAGGCTTCACTTTCGTTGGCAAAGATAAAATCCAGTCCGGGTCCAATGATATCCACCAAACCCTGTTTAAAGAATTTCACCATATTGATATCCGAGAGAGACAAGGCCGTTTTTACTCCGGATTGACTGGCGATTTCTCGGGCTTTAATCGCCGCAGTTTGTCCCGTGGGGGAACTGACGAGATAGCCTTCGATGTAGAGATATTCTGATGCAGCAATGGCGTCGGGAATCAGTTCTGTTGTGCCAAAACTGCCGGTAATGCCTAGATAAGTATTCATGGTGCGATCGGCATCAGGGGTGACGAACACCAGACATTTTCCCGTTACCCCTTCCGGTCGAGTTTGATGTTGTAAGTTGGTCTCTACACCATTGCGCAGGAGGTCTTCCAGATAGAAAGTGCCGGTTTCATCCTGGGCAACTTTACAGGAATAAAAGCCTTTGCCCCCGAATTGACTGACGGCGATAATGGTATTAGCGGCAGAACCCCCACAGCTTTTTTTGCAAGGGCGATCGCTGAATTGTTCGAGAAGGGAATGATGGCGATCTTCCTCAATTAAGGTCATCACTCCTTTATCGATTTGCATCTGGGCCATGAGTTCGGGGGATATTTCATATTCTATATCCACCAAAGCATTGCCGATACCATAAACGTGATAATTGCTCATGAATTTGTTAGTTTTTACGACGATAGGGGAAAATAAATTGTGGCTTAAACCCTAAGATACAAAGCAAAAAGGAAAAAGGCAACAGGGAGTAACCTGCCTGCCTTTTTCCTTCTATAAAATCAGAGGTTGGATTGTCGGAACCCCGAGAAAGGATGCGATCGCCCCAGGTATCCCTGTCGCCCCGGATAAAACCGTTAGGTTTGGCCAGGAATGAGTAGTCCCAGGGACGGGCCGAGGGTCACAGGCTAGAATCTTCCTAGACAGTGACTTCTTCCTCAGCATCCTCTTCGCTAGTGGATTTCTCGCTATTTCTGGACTGGAGAATCGCCAAGACGGTGCGCTCGCCCTCAACGTGAGCCGTTACCCCTTCCGATAAGGGGAGTTGGTGCACTTGCAAGGAATCCCCGAGTTTGAGGTGCGTAATGTCAATTTCAATAGAATCGGGAATATTGTCCCGAGTACATTGGATCGGGAGTTCCGTCATCATGATATCTAAGACGCCCCCTTCCTGGGTGACCCCATAAGGTTCTCCAACCAAATGTAGAGGCACAACCAAATCCAAGCTGGTCCCTGCCGATACCGCAAAAAAGCTGATGTGGTAAACAGAGGTAGTTTTCCAAGGATGAGTCTGAACTTCTCTGAGGATAGTTTTGCCCTTCCAGGAAAGATCGGGGATATTGAGGTCCACCAAGGTATTGTTCACCGAGGCTTCTTTAAGCAATTTCTCAGCAACTTTGGCGGGAATCGTCAGGCTAATGGATTCGTTGCCTTGATGACCATACAGGGACGCCGGAATCAATCCTGACCGTCGTAGGGCCTTGGGTTTGCTTCCTTCGTGGCGTTTTTGGCATTCAACGATGACTGTCATTTTAGGTGTTACTCGTTAGGGGTTAGCGATTAATGATGGATCGGACGTTGTTCACAGTTTAACCCGAGGGTCCGGGAAAAACGCTGCAACCTCCTATTCTATCAACAGTGGGGACAGATATTCAAGCCCGCTGGAGATATTGGTAGGTTTCGTTTTCGACACAGCGGCGTAATTCATGCAGTTTTTTCAGAGGATAGGTCAGTTTTTGATAGTCCTCTTTGGACGGAGCATCTCCCAGGTTTTCAATAATTTTTTCACTTTCTAGGATAATGGCATCCCGCAGAAAATACTTGAGAAGCTGACGATTTTCTGGGTCGAGTTTAATCAACGGCAGTTCGGCGTTCTCTCCTTCGATGTTAATCTGAGTCGGGTGAGATTTGCCTATCCTGGCAAAATTCGTATGAGCCAACCATTCAAAAAACTCTGTTTTCATATCGATGCTATTCGGCTCAATCCCTTCTCCATAAAAGCTAATATCTAACATGAGCTTTCCTCCTGAGATGTAGATTACATAAACTCTGTTTCTGGAACATTTTCCGCCCAAGCTATCTGCGCTTGATCCAATAATTGTTTGGCATTGGCTGAAATGGTTTCAGTCGTCAAAACAGCGACGATAGTCCCTTTATTAATAATTTTCTGCGCTTCTCCTGGATAAATCGTTTTTTTAGTCTTGATTTCGATGTAGGGCATCGCTCTATCCATTAAATTGTCTGTTCATCTCCCGAATTCTCTCTTTAACTCGGGGAACCTGCTCTGGATTAATCAGCAAAATATCGCCATTTAGGTCGTTTCCCGTTGTTCTTTGACAGGGAATATTTTCTTGTTCTAATTTTTGGATCACCCAAGTAATAAAATTTTTGTGACCAGTCAATTTATAAATCATCCTATCTTCATCCGTATCCCATCCTTGATTATTCATATTTAGGGTTGACCTGAGAACTTAAAAAATATGGCTCAAAACCGAACCCCTAAACCCACAGAATTCAAGTTTCCTCGGGTGAGAGGGTGGTCTTGAACGCCCAGAAATTAGCATCTTGAAAATTGCCCCAAACA
>CAYUEH010000017.1:0-3170 GCA_964442465.1 uncultured Laspinema sp.
AGGCGGGCTTTGTTCGTGTAGCCCCAGGCTTTAGCCTGCGGGCTTTTTTATTAAAATTTACTCATCCATTTGCCACATTTCCTTCGTGAAATCTTCATCTAAGAACTTTTTAGGACGCAGCACTAACAACACTTGACCGAGAAATTTAACCTCCGGTTCTTGTTCAAACCATTGCATTTTGAGTTTTCCATTTTCTTCCCACAAAAAATACCCATTCGGGTCCCATTGGCGGGCGGCGCGATCGACTAAAACGAGAACTTCTTCCGCTTTTCCGGGTAGATCAATCGGTAAATCCTCGCTATGCCAGAGGATTGTCACGGGGTCTTCAGCGCGTAACAGAACTTGCCAACTGGGGAGGGGAACCCAGGCGGCATTTCCCGAGGATTTGACGATGCCAAAGGGTTCTTCCGGTTCAATCAAGGGAACCGCTTGTAAATCTTCCACCGTCAGAGGCATTCTGCCGACAACGGGGAGGATATTCGGCAGTTCTTCAGAGGATTCTAAACGGTAAACCGAGAGGGTGGGCGCAGGTCGAGTTGAAGTGACGGTAAAATCCGTCAGCAGTTGTTCGACTTGTTGGCGTGCGCTAACAGTATGGGCGAAGGATAATCCTCGGGCAATTAAGCGCGATCGCTCTTGTAAATCAGATTTTTGACGGGCAAGTTTCCAGCATTGATAGGCGACAGCATCCCCGGGATGGGTGGAAAATGCTTCCGGAATTTTGGCGAGTCGGGATAAATCTTTCATCGCTTTGACGAGTTCGTGAGTCTCGTCAACATCCAAGTTTTTACTGACAATAAACTCAGCAGCTTTAGCGCGTTCTTCTTGACTGAGAATGCGGAGTTCATAGAGAATATCGCTGCCTTTGCGGTTAAAATGCGCCTGGGTCGGTTCGGAGACTCCAACAGCGATGATGGAATTATAAACTTGATAACCGACCACAATTTGATTTTGTTGAATCTGCTCAAAGCCGGTTTCTTCAAAAATTTGTTGGGAATTATACCCGGCTTTTTGCAAGCGTTGGCAGGCCATTCCCCAGCCGACCCAGTTTCCTTCTTTGCGTCGCAGTAATCGGATTAAATCTTCGGTTTCTTGGGGGGATAAAGCCGGTTCTGTATTGGGCTTGGACATTTCAGGTGAGCTATTGGTCATGAGTTCTCAATTAATAATTCAGGTTCAAGGTGAGCAGTTGGGAGTAAGGTAAGGGTGAAAGATTTTAGGGGATTATGGGGCAGTATTTTTCAGACTCTCAACGGCCAGTCGCAGTTGTCCGTGATGAGTTTCTAGCAACTGTTGAGCCTCCTGTTTGTTGAGATGAGTCCAATGCATGATTAAGGCCAATTTGACCGATCGCCCGCTTTTTTCTAACAGAAACCCCGCCTCTTTGCGACTTAACCCGGTCAAATCTTCCAGAATTCTCAAGGCCCGGTCTTGTAATTTTTTATTGGTAACTGAAACATCCACCATCCGGTTACCATAGACCTTTCCCAACTTGACCATCACCCCGGTTGAGAGGATATTTAAGGCCATTTTGGTCACCGTCCCCGCTTTTAACCGAGTGGACCCGGCTAAAATTTCTGGTCCCACGAGCAGGCGAATATCGATATCCACCGGCACTTCCACCTGTTCTGCTGGAACACAGGCGATAAACACCGTGCTGGTTCCCCGACGACGGGCCGCTTGTAAGGCCCCTTGGACAAAGGGAGTGGTCCCCCCTGCGGTAATGCCGACGAGTACATCTAAGTCCGTGAGGTGGCGTCGGACCACCGCATCTTCCCCATCTTCAGCGCGGTCTTCCAGGTCCTCAGAACTGCGGATTAAAGCCCCGGCACCCCCGGCAATGATCCCCTGGACCATTTCCGGGGGAGTGCAGAAGGTGGGGGGACATTCGGCAGCATCTAGGACTCCGAGACGGCCACTGGTCCCGGCCCCAATATAAAACAGGCGTCCCCCTTGCCGGAGTTTGTCCGCAGCGAGGTCAATCGCTTGGGCGAGTTGAGTGCGGGCACTGGCGATCGCCGCTAAGGTTTTGGCATCCTCCTGATTGAAGAGGTCCACCAATTCCAGAGAACTGAGTCGGTCGAGATTTGCGCTACTGGGGTTCACCTGCTCTGTGAGTAGATGTCCCCGTTCCTCCAAGTTTGTCATGATTGAGGGATGAATGAATAATTAAGAATTTTTGATGAGCAATTCTGGCTTTGTCCAGGGGTTACAGGGTCCTGGGTGGCGGGTCAAAGAGGACCCCACCCTAACCCTCCCCTTGCCAAGGGGAGGGGACCGGAGTAAGCAATTGTAGGGTGGGCATTGCCCACTACTCCTGAACGGGAAAAACTAAGCAATTGTAGGGTGGGCATTGCCCACCCTACTCCTGAACGGGAAAAACACCGATTTAGAGCAATCCTTCCAACTGCCGACGAATGCGATCGAGTTCCGATGAGGGCATCTCCTGTTCCTCCGATTCCGGGGCCTCCGGTTGCCACTCCAGTTCTTCCAGGTTCGTTTCTGGGGGAATAGCTAACTCTCCTTCATGGATGAGCTTGGAGTCATACCCCGCATCTCGGCAAAATTCCTCAATCTCTTCTAAATCCAGGGCTTCAGGAGTGGGACTCGCAAAATCCTGGGCCTCCAATAACAGGGCATACCGGGTGGCGTCATCTTCCGACTCAAACATCAGGATCGTGTTGCGATCGCCAATCCGTAGGGTGTGGATCCCTTCATTCTCCGTGCGGGGATTAAAGAGTAACACGAATACTCGCATAAGCTCAAACAATATTTCTAAACTTTGTGTAGTTTATCTTCTCAGAGGAGGCAAGGGCGATCTGTCTAGGGACTATCCTCTAGGTAGACGCCAGACGAAACCCGTTACATTAAAGTAAAAAATCGACCCTCCCAGTCTCCGCCTGAATCAAATGCAGTCTCTACCCAGTCTAAAGCTACATCCCATGAGTCTCTAGTCTCCTGGGTCTGACTCCTGTAGATAGAAATCACCAATTTCCTGCTAAAGTCTTCCCTTAAAATTGGGGGATTTGGGTTTTACGAAGTTTATTCCAGCGAAACCGTCAAGTCTCGCAGTGTATGTAGATTAAGCGCTGTTGATATCACCAGATGACCCACTCCCCCAACTCTCCCCAACCTCAACCGGATCCTCGGACTCCCTCCCGTCGGTGGGG
>CAYUEH010000017.1:3270-5228 GCA_964442465.1 uncultured Laspinema sp.
GTGTGGTTAGAAACTACCCTTCATTCCACCGATGAGGAACCCGGTCCGATTACGATTCAGGTGGATGCGATTCGCTTCGACTCGGGTTTTTTGGTATTGGTGCCTTCTCCAGAACTGCGGGCGGAAATTGAAAATTTGGAAGTGGTTCCCCCGCCTCGACCCCTGGCGATCGAAAATGTCGAAGGGGATGCGACCTTTTTGGATGACCAAACTCGCGTAGCGTATCAAGTCCGGGCCAATCCTCGGGTAGAAGAAATTCAAGGGGAACCGGGTCCTAATCCCACCTTGGCGGTGAGTGGAGAAACCCTCCTGGAAAGCACCGAAACCCGCTTGCGGATTCAGGGCAATAATCTGAATGCCCCCGATGTTATCCCATTAATTCCCAATTTACCTCTAGCTGCTTATGAAGGTCGATTAAATGCTAATTTGACGATTCACCTCAGTAGTGAGGAACTGTTTGGATGGCAAGGCGTTGCCAGTTTTTGGGATATTAATGCCCAGTTAATTGGATTACCCCAAAATATTACTCAAGGGCGGGGTTTGTTGCGCTTTTCTGAGTTAAGGGTGGGATTTGAAAATGCCAGTGCTTTTTATGGAACAATTCCTGCTACAGCCGAAGGGTTCATCGATACCGCAGGAGAAGGAGAATATAATTTAGGAATTTCAATTCTGCCCGTGAGTACGGAGGAGTTTATTAAGTCCTTGGAACTGGAAGTTCCTCTCGATATTGTCGGGGAATTGGCGGGAGAAATGCAACTCACGGGACAATTGGAAGCGCCGATTGTGAATGCTGCCGTGGCGAATACGCAACCGATCGCCGTGGACCAAGTTCTGTTTGAGTTGTTGCAAGCGAATGTCACCATCGCCGTAGAACAAAACACCCTGACGGTGAACCAATTTCTGGCTGAACCTTTAGCGGGAGGCCAAATTACAGGGCGGGGAATTGTCCCTCTACAACCGATGCAGGCCCTCGCTTTGGACATTGAAGCGCGGAATATCCCGGCAGATGCGATCGCCCAACCTTACCTCGACTCCCCCCTTCCCATCTTCCTGGGTTCGGCCAATGCCACCGCTAAAATTACCGGGTCTCCAGAAAGTCCGACTACTGTAATTCAATGGCAACTCCCCCAAGCAACTTATCCCGGTCAAGGGGAAATTATTGTCCTTTCCGATACCGTTGTCGTTCCCAATGCCCGCTTTCAAGTCGCTGGAGGCACGGTAACCGCCAATGGTAGTTTAACCGATGACCGATGGCGCGCCTTTGTCAACGCCCAAGGACTGGATCTCACTCAACTGGGAACTCCCGGACCCCCTGCCACTCCTGCAATTCCGGCGATTTTAACCGCCCAAATTCAAGCATCCGGCAATCTCGACCTCGATGCCAATGAACTGGCGGTCATCGCCCGGTCCTCGGTGGAGACTCCCGGGGTGGAAACTCTCACTGCCGATGCCACGGTGAATAACGGGCAATGGCAGGCAACTGTCAATGCTTCCCAGGTAAATTTAGGGCAGTTTATCCCCAACTTGGCAGTTCCGACAACCCTACCTACGGCGAATCTCACCGTGGGTGGCACTTTGTCTGGAACTTTGGACCCGAACAATCTCCAGGCAACCGCCAATGCTGCATTACAGACTCCGGGGGGGACGGTGAATGCGGATGCGGGATTAAATAATGGGGAGTTTCAGGTAATTGCGACGACTGCGGGATTGTCGGTGGATGACCTGGGTCCCGAACTCCTGCCGGTCCCGGTGGCGATCGGCCAAGGACGGGTGAATCTGTCTGGAAATCTGGATAATGTGGCATTGAGTGCGATCGCTGCCACCAGTCAATTGCAACTCACCGTTGCCGGAAATCCTCTCACCGCCAATACTCAACTCCGCAACGGTCAACTCATCGCCACCCTCAATGCCTCAGAAATCCCCTTAGCGCCTTTCCTTCCCCAACCGGAAACCCTGCC
>CAYUEH010000017.1:5328-10418 GCA_964442465.1 uncultured Laspinema sp.
GTTGCCAATGGTCAAGGGACGGTGACGGGAACTTTGGATACTTTGGAACTCAACGGCGTGAATGGGACAGGTCAATTCAACCTGAATATTGCCGGTGCACCCATTAATGCCAATGCTACCATCCGCAGAGGCAACCTCCAAGGAACTCTCACTGCCGATAACCTGCAACTCGATCGCCTCTTCCCCGATGTCTTACCCCTGCCGGTCCAACTCGCCCAAGGTCGAGTTAATCTTGCTGGAAATTTAGCCAATCTCACCCCTGATACCCTCAACGCCACCACGGAACTCCGATTGAATCTCGCCAATGGCACAGCAGTCGCCGATGCTAGACTGCAAAACGGCAATTTCCGAGGGACAGTTGTGAGTAGTCCTTTGTCCTTTGTTCCTGGTCCCGGGGCGACGGATGCCGGAGTTCCCCTTACCCTGGGGCGAGGCAGAATCACCGCAACGGGACGATTCGGGAGTTTTGCCCCGGAAGACATCAATGCCAATCTGCAAGGTGAGGTGGAACTGTTCGGTGGGACAGTGACCGCCCGGTCTACGGTGAATCGCGGCCAATTTGAGGCGGTGGTGAATGGGGCAGGATTAGCCTTAGCACAACTTGACCCCAACCTTGAGGGGATACAACTCCAACGGAGTCAAGTGCGGGCGCAGGGGAATTTAGCCAATGTTGGTCCCGAAACCGTGAATGCAACAGCCGAAGTGAGAGTGCAAACTCCGGGGGGGAGTCTGCAAAGTGAGGGTAGTTTAAATCAAGGACTGTTTCAAGCAACTGTCACAGGCGATCGCATTGCTGTTAATCCCTTTGTCGAATTGCCCGTCCCCGTTGTCGTCAATCAAGGCAATTTGGCCGTTTCCGGGAACATTGCCACCTTAGACCCCCGGGCCTTGAATCTCACTCTGAATGCTAATCTGGATGTAGCCGATGCCCGAGGCGTGGCAACTGCTACCGTCCGCAATGGACAATTTGACGCTTTAGTGACCACCAGCAACCTTCAGGGCAGTCAATTGGCCCAAAATTTACCCCAAACCTTACAGATTGGCGACGGGCGACTGGCGGCATCGGGCCAGATTAATACCTTAGAACTCCAAGGCATTGACGCCCAGGCGGAATTACAACTCGCGATTGCTAATGGCAATCTCACGGGAACCGGGACCGTTCGCAATGGTCAACTCACAACAGTGCTGAATGCCACCGGCATGGATGGGAATCAGTTTGCGCCAGAGTTAGAAATTCCCGTGGCGATCGCCTCTGCTGAAACCACCGTCCGCACTAACCTTGCCGACTTCGACCCCCTTAACCTGGATGCCACCACTCAATTCCAGTTACTCGTCTCCAATGCCGCAGTCACCGGAGAAGGATTCTTTAGAAATGGCCAATTCCAAGCGACCCTCCTCGCCGATGACTTCGGATTAAATCAATTCGCCCCGGATGTGAGTCCAACTCTCCAAATCTCTGACAGTCAAGTGCAACTCGCCGGAACTGTCACCGCCTTCACCCCCGAAGGCATCAACGCCACTGCCGAAGCACAACTCGCCCTTGCCAACGGTCGAATTCAAGCAGATGCCACCCTAAACAACGGCAATGTGAGCGCTTTTGTCAACTCCACCGGCATCCAAGTCAACCAACTCGCCCCCGACTTACCCGTTTGGGTCGAACTCGCCAATGCCGACATCCGCATCGATGGCAATATCGACCAATTACAACCCCAGAACTTGGATATATCCGGAGATGCCCGATTACGGGTCGCTGGGGGAACCGTCACCAGTAGCTTTGGGTTAGATGACGGCACCTGGAACGCTGTCTTACAGGCATCGGAACTCCCTCTCAATGCCTTTGCCCCGGACTTGCAAGAACCCCTAGCCCTCTCCACCGGAAGTATCAGCCTCTCGGGTACCGCAGATTCCTTTGAATTGGCCGATATTCGCGCCACAGGACAGGCGGAATTGGTTTTAGACTCCCTCACCCCTAACTCACCCTTATCCCCCTTTGCCGCCAGCATTTCCCCCCTAACCAGCGCCTTCCAATGGACTGGAGAAAGTATAGAAATCTCCCAAATATCAGCCCCGGGATTAACCGCCAACGGGACAGTCTTCGTGGATGTCGCTGGCATCGCAGCGCCAGAAGTCACCGGATTTGACTTTAACCTGAATGTCACGGACTTTAATCTAGCGGGATTACCCCTACCCGTTGCCAATCTCCCCACAGAAACCGCCACCGGGGAACTCCTGCCGCCCTTTATTGCCGGAACTGTGAATTTTGCCGGACAAATTACCGCAACTGCGCCACAGTCTCCCCAACCTTTGCCCTTTGATATCAATGTCATTGGGGATGTGCGATTAGAGCAATTTGCGATCGCCACCTTAGACTTTGAACCCGTCTTAACCGGACCGATTCGCGTCACTCCTGATGGGGTACAAGTCGCGATCGAGGGAACTCAGGATGCCATTTCCGTTGCCCTGGATGAAAACTTTTTCCCGGAATCTTTTTTAGTGCAAGCGGGAGAAGCCGTCGCCCAAGGTACAATTGATAACGGCAATCTCCTCAACTTTGACGTGGCACAATTTCCCCTCGCCATTCTCAATGTCGTTGTTCCCCCGGAACAAGGACCCGTGGGGGGATTACTTTTCACCCAGGGTCAAATTAACCTAGATACCCAGGCAGCAGTTGCCCAACTCGAAATCCGTGAACCTAGTATTGGATTAATCCAACTCAACGAAATTGTCGGTGAGATTTCCTTTGCCGATAACGTCGGGGTTCTAAATGGCGGGGCTCTGCGGTTTGGACAAAGTGAGTATTTAATTCAAGCGCGGGCGGTGTTAGATGAAAACCCCAATTTTGAAGGGCGAATCGAGGTTGCCCGGGGTCAAGTAGAGGATATCCTGCAAACCCTGCAAATCTTTACCGTCGCCGACTTACAACGGGGATTAGAACCGCCCGACTATGCCACCCCGGAAACCGTGCAACCCGTAGATGTCGGACTCCCGGGTACCGCCCTGATTGCCCAACTGCGACGGTTTTCTGAGATTAGTCAGCTTGTCCAACTCAACGCCCGCGCACAACAAGCCCCAGGCATCCCGGAACGATTGGATATCCGAGGCACTCTGGAGGGTGAGATTACGTTTGCCGGTTCTGTGGAAACAGGAGTAGAAGGCGGGTTTGATATCCAAGGAGAAAATTTAACCTGGTTTACCCAAACTCCCTATCCGGCAATTCTCGGGGGAGAAGTCGTCCGTCGCGAGGGTCGCACTTTGGATATTAATCAAGTCAGAATTCGCGGAAATCTCTCCGAGGGGGCGGTGACGTTCCTCCCCTTGCGAATTCAAGCCGAAGGTAGCACGATCGCCTTTACCGGGACCGTCGGTGGAGAAACCCAATCGGGACAGTTGCGGGTTGAACAATTACCGGCTTATTTAATTCAAGATTTTGTAGAACTTCCGCCCAACTTTGATGTGGATGGATTAATTAATGTGCGAGCCAATCTGGCTGGAACCGTTGAAAATCCCCAGGCGATCGGAGAAGTTTCCTTAATCGATGGCACGATTAATGGGGAAGATATTCCCTCAGTCCGGGGTGGATTTAGCTTTAGTAATTCCCGCCTCAATTTTAGCAGCATCGCCCCTGAAACTTTGCAAATCAACGCCAGTGTTCCCATCCCTCCTGCGTCCGGAAATAACGAAATTAGTCTTGATGTGGATATCCAAAATGAAGGATTAACCCTGGTAAATATCTTGTCCGAACAACAGGTAGAATGGGTGGATGGAATTGGTAGAGTGACCTTCCAAGCCCTGGGAAATCTTAACGTAGAAACCGGCGAAATCGAGAATTTAGTAGCCCAGGGTGAAGCCATCCTTGAAAATGCTATTATTAACTCCGCAGCCTTGCCCGAACCGATTACGAATGTGACAGGAACAGCCCGATTTGAGAGCGATCGCATCCTAGTCGAAGGCATTCAAGGCGTCTTCAGCAACGGCACCATCGCCGCTGCTGGAATTCTGCCGATATCGGTTCCCCTGAGTCCCATTGATCCCGAAGTTGCCAATAATCCCCTGACGGTTTCCCTGAATGAATTAGCCGTTAATTTTAAAGGACTCTATCAAGGGGGAGTTCAAGGACAAGTTTTGATTACTGGCACCGCCTTAGAACCGCAAATTGGCGGGGAAATTCTCCTGTCCAATGGACAAGTGCTACTCCCTAGCGAACCCGAAGCAACCGCCACCACAGACACAACCACAACCCAACCCGAGGCAGAAGCAGGCTTTGAATTCAATGAATTGCAAGTTGTTCTGGGCAATAATTTACAAATTGAAAGTCCTCCCTTATTGAGCTTTTTAGCCGTAGGGGATTTAACCATCAATGGGTTTTTAGAAGACTTGCGCCCTCGGGGAACCATTACCCTAGAACGGGGACAAATCAACTTATTTACCACCCAATTTAGGTTAATGCGGGGCTATGATAATGTCGCTGTTTTTAACGGGACATTAGATCCTTATGTCGATGTTAGATTAATGGCAACGGTCCCAGAAGTCCGGGGAAATTTAGTCAGCGTCGCCACATCCTCAGAAGTTAACGAGGCGATCGATACCAACGTGGGCAGAGTCAGAAGCGTGCGCGTATTCGCCCGCGTTGATGGGTTTGCATCCCAGTTAAACGACAACTTAGAACTCACCAGCGAACCGGCAAGAACCGAACAAGAAATCGTCGGATTAATCGGCGGAGGATTTATCAATACCTTTGGACAAGGGAATACCACCTTAGCCCTCGCCAATATAGCCGGAACTACCCTATTTGGAGACTTCCAAGATGCGATCGGCGATGCATTAGGACTCAGTGAATTCCGCGTCGGACCCGCCCTAGTCGATGAACGCAACGGCGATCGCTTTGCCTTAGAAGTAGAAGCCGGAGTCGATATCACCCGCAACCTATCCGCCTCCATCGAACGCATCTTAATCGATGACAGTCCCACCCAATTCAGCATTCGCTACCGCATCAACGACCAAATCATATTACGCGGTTCCACGGATTTTGATGATAACAATCGTGCCTTATTTGAGTTTGAAAGCAGATTTTAAACAACTTCAGTCGTTCT
>CAYUEH010000017.1:10518-23758 GCA_964442465.1 uncultured Laspinema sp.
ACTTCAGTCGTTCTCAATAGTTCGTAGTAACGACTTCAGTCGTTCATCCCACTTGTCACATCCCTACCCAACCGCAAAATCCTCCACTACTCCACCCCACTTCAGTTATAATCAAAAACGGTCCTCTCACCCCTGCGGGAAAGCCCATGATAGAACCGTTCAGCTAGGGAAAAACGTAACCACCTGATTTCTATAATCGCCTCTCTCATGGCGAAAGTGAACGATCGCAAAAACTTTAAACAGCTTTTAGTTCCGGCTGCTTTATCTCTGGAGACGGCTTACCCAATGTGTGGATATCTGGCACAGCTATATCCCGAACAAGCGGCAGCGGTGGCAGCGCAAGTTGAGAGAACAGAGGTTTAAAAGCCATGAATTTTATCTTCTCTAACCATGCTCTGCAAGAACTACAGCGCCGAGGACTTCAGCAAAATATGGTAGAATCAGTTTTAAATAATCCTCAGCAAATCATTGCAGAAAAAGAGGGCAGAAAAGCCTATCAATCTCAAGTAGATTTTGGCGGAGGTAAAATCTACTGGGTTCGAGTTATCGTTGCAGATAACCTCGATCCAGCCGTTGTTATCACCGCCTATCGCACCAGTAAAATTACCAGATATTGGATCTAGCCATGAAAGTTATCTATGACCCCGAAGTTGATACATTGCGAATTATTTTTACCTCCGGTGCGATTGAAGAAAGTGACGAGGAAAAGCCTGGAGTTATCATAGATTATGACCCCGATGGAAATATGGTCGGAATGGAAATTTTGGATGCATCGAAGCGTTTAGACAACCCCCGTTCTCTGGAATATTCTATTCGCGAGGGTTCTTCCGTAAAAAATTCGGGGAGGTAAACTCTGATTCACCTGGTTTCAGAATCCCATGCTGAGAGATTATCCGTTAAGGATATCCATGAGGATGGGATGACAGTGATTGCTGTTTTACCCCCTCGGGATGGGATAACGACTGAAGTCGTTACTACGAACGGGGGATTTTGTTTGGGTTTTAATTTTGATTGGGGACGATGAATCTTAAGATTGACAGAATAAAAATAATTAAAAATAGGACTAGGCCGATGCTACAGGCGTAGCCAATTTCTAATTCTTGGAAGGCTTTTTCATATAAATAATAGACAATAGTTTTAGAACTATTTCTCGGTCCGCCCTCGGTCATGATTAAGACTTCTTCAAAGACTTTCGTGGCGGAAATGGAAGAAATGACGGCAACTAACAGGAGATAAGGGGTCATTAAAGGAACGGTGATATCCCAGTGTTTTTTGACTCCATCGGACCCATCTAAGGCGGCAGCTTCGTATAATTCTGGGGAAATCGATTGCAGTCCTGCTAGGTAAATCATCATGTAATATCCCAATCCTTTCCAGATGGTTACTGCCATGACGCTGAAGAGAGCAAGTTGGGGACTGGTTAGCCAGCCAATACCAGAACCAGGACGAACTAATCCTAGGGTTTGGAGGATTTGATTCAATAATCCGTTTTCTGCATACAGCCATTTCCAGGCGATTCCGGCGACGACGATGGAAATAACTACCGGGGTGTAATAGGCGGTTCTAAACCAGTTCATTCCGGGGAGTTTGCCGTTGACTAAAATGGCTAGTCCTAGGGGTGCAATGACGAGGATGGGAACGACGCAAGCTAGATAAAGTAGGGTGTTGCGGAGGGTTTGCCAAAAGATGGGGTCGGTCCAGAGGCGTTGCAGGTTGGCAAGTCCGACCCAGTTGGGGGCTTCGGTTATATCATATCCATAGCGGGTGAAGCTGAGATAAAAGGCTTGCAAGGCAGGCCAAAATACGGTTAATCCTAGGATGAAAAGGGCGGGAAACAGAAAGAAATAAGGGGTAAAGGAAAAGTTGGGTTTGAGGATTTGAGTTGGGGATTTATTCAGCATTTAAGGTGAAATGAGATGAGAGGTTTTTGAGGGATAGAATTGGTGTTTTTACAGGAGGCAGAGCCTCGTTTTAGGCATTCCCTGGCAGAGCCAGGGAACGAGTTAATTAAAGAGGATGGAGTTGGTTTTTTTAGAGGAGGCAGAGCCTCCATTGGAGCATTCCCCGGCAGAGCCAGGGAACGAGGGAGCCACGTTTTTGGCATTCCCGAGTTTGATACTATTAATTTTTAAGGAGTCCGAGCATCTTGCTCGCTTGGGAAAATAGCGAGCAAGATGTTTGGGCACCACGCACAGGCTACGCCTTAAGCGAAGCTATGCCGTAGGCTTGTGCGCACTCCTTAAGTCTGTACCTCATAACCGTGGGAACTGCTATAGTTCAGCTAAAATAACATCGTAGGATGGGGTTTGGAGGGGGATTTTGATGATAAAGGTGCTGCCTTTGTCGATTTCACTTTCGATTTCAATATGACCTCCATGTAATTCTACACATTTTTTGACGATCGCCAATCCTAGGCCCGTCCCTCTAATTGTTCCCACGTTTGTAGCTCTCTGAAACGACTCAAAAAGTTGTTGTAAGTCTTGTTTGGGAATGCCAATTCCTGGGTCTTTAATCCGAAAAACTACGAGGCTGCCGGGGGACTCGAAAGTGGGGGTGACGGGTCCGGATTCTATGCTGAGTTCTAGGGTAATTTCGCCGCCTTGGGGGGAGTATTTGATGGCGTTGGAGAATACATTGTTGAGGATTTGTCGCAGGAGTTGGGAATCCATAAAGGCGGAAATTTTGTCGGTATGGGCGATTAACCGAATGTGATGCCGATCGCTCGTGCTCACTTTCATCTGTTCCACCGCCCTTGTGCAAAAATCAACTAACTCCATCGGATGCGGTTGAAACTCCAGATGGCCGCTTTCAGCTTGTCCAACTAGAGTAACATCTTCTATCATTCCTGTCATATATTCAATCGCCGTTTTAATCCGTTGATAATGGGTTTCTTTCCGGTCTTCCGGCCAGGTATCGCTATAAACTTGCAGCAATTCAGCCGAGGATAAAATAATACTCATCGGCGTTCTAAATTCATGAGAGATTGTCGTAATCAATCGGCTTTTAAACTCACTTAATTCTGTTTCTATTTCTAATAAACGCCGGATTTCAGCTTCGGCTAAGGCCCGTTCTTTAACTTCTGTTTCTAAACGAATTCTCTCTTTCTGTAAAACTTCGGTCGCTTTTTTAGAAGTAATATCTCGAAACACATAGACCGCCCCAATGATTTTATCATTTTCTCCGCCAATGGGGGCCACCGTATCATCAATGGGAATTTTGCTGCCATTCTTAGCAATTAAAACTCGTTCATTGGGAGTTTCCACCAAGTTTTCAGTCCGGATTTCCGGATTTCCCAACCGTTGAGCGATCGCCGCTGACATTTCATGGGTAATCCGAAACACTTGACCAATATCCTTTCCCAAAGCTTCGGCTTGTTTCCATCCCGTTAACGTTTCAGCCACGGAATTAATAAACCGAATCCGTCCGATTTCATCCGTAGCAATCACCGCATCCCCAATCGATCGCAACGTTGTCGCAAACCACTCCTTACTTTGTTTAAGTTCCTGTTCGATTTGATGACGATAAATCGCCATATCAATCGTAGACTTTAAACTCCGGGCTTCCAGGGGCTTAATTAAATACCCAAAAGGCGTGGTCAGTTTGGCCCGTTGGAGAGTATCCTCATCACTATAAGCCGTCAGATACACCACGGGAATATTAAAGCGATCGCGAATTTGTTCAGCCGCCGTCACCCCATCAATTCTGCCCTCCAAATGAATATCCATCAACACCAAATCCGGCTGTATGTCAGATGCAGATTGAATCGCCTCCTCCCCGGAAGCAACCGCCACCGGCACCTGATAGCCCAAATCTTCTAAAATTGTTTGGATATCTAAGGCAACAATCCCTTCATCTTCTACCACCAAAATTTTCTCGTTACTCATGTCTCCCCTCTCCCAACCGATGATGTTTGGCCGAAAAGACAATCTGAAAGGCAGTCCCGCTACTCCCATCCAACTCAATGGTTCCTTTAAGTTGTTTCACTAAAGTATTAATCAACTGCATCCCTAAAGAGTGGGTTTTCCGAAAGTCTACCTCATTGGGAAAGCCAACCCCATTGTCCCGAACCCTCATCATAAACTCTCGTTTGCTCGGATCATCTCCCTCTTGGAAGGTGCGATGGAGCGTAATCTCGATCGCCCCAGTCCCATTTTGGGGAAACCCATGTTTGAGGGCATTAGAAACCAGTTCATTCACAATCAAACCGCAAGGAATTGCCGTATCTACACTCAGAAAGATATCATCAATTTCAAGATTCAGGCTAATCCGCTGAGAACTCGTCCCATAAGACCGAAACAAATGGATACATAAAGTTTGAATATATTGAGAAAAATCCACCTGGGCGAGGTCCCGAGACTGATACAGTTTTTCATGGATAAAAGCGATGGATTGAATGCGGTTTTGGCTATCTTGAAATAGAGTCCGGGTTGCTGCATCCTGAATGCTTCGGGATTGGAGGTTAAGCAGACTCGAAATGACTTGCAAGTTATTTTTCACCCGATGGTGAATTTCCTTGAGGAGGACCTCTTTCTCTTGCAAAGACGCTTTAAGTTGTCCTAGGGCTTTTTTTTGCTCGGTAATATCATACATCGAACCGACAATCTCTAAAGGATTGCCTTGGGCATCGCAAACCAGACGCCGTTCATCCCGCACCCAACGGTAGGTAGAGTTTTGGTGTCTGACTCGATATTCATAAATCTCCTGAGTGCGTTCTTGCAGACGAAAGATCTGGGCAAAAAGCCGTTCAGCATCGTCGGGATGGATACACTCAAACCACAAGTTGGGATGATCTAATAATTGCTGCGCCTCATAACCGAACTGGCGTAGGATATTTTGACTAATGAAGGTCAAGGCATAGTCTCCGGTGGGCTGACAACTATAGATAATCGTGGGATTCGTACATAGCAAATATTCTAGCCGTTCTTGAATCTGGCGCAGAGCTTGTTCCGCTTGTTTGCGTTGGGTAATATCGAGGACAATAAACCCCACCCCTCGCGCCCGACCCTTGTTCAGGGGAACAGGAAAATAGCAAGTGAGCCAATGATGGAGAACTCCCGGTTGACAGGGCTTTTCACTGGAGAGTTCCAAGTTAAGGATCGGCGTCCCGGACCGCAATAATTCTTCCACTAAAGGTTGAACTTGCTCCGTGATATCGGGCATGATTTCATCGACGGTTTTCCCAATATGTTCCTGGGGGGATAAACCATGAACTTCGGCAAGGGCTTCGTTGACTTGGATAAACTGCATCTGATCATCGACAATTCCCAGTCCGAGAGAAACGCTAGAACTGGCTTTAAAAAATGAATTGAGCAGTTGTTCGCGCTCAAAAATTTCTGTTTCTAGGCGCTTGCGATCGCTGATATCCCGACCCTCAGCAATCAACTGAATCACCCGATCGCCATCATCTCGCACCGGCTTAATCGAGACATCAATCGTCACCCGTTGGTTTTGGGGTCCAAAAATTTCCACCTCATCCCGCCAGAACTCTCCCTCCGCTGCCTGGGCGATCGCGGCCCGAAAACGATTGGCCCCCTGAATCGAACAAAACGGGTCTTCCCCCCCAGACCCCCCGAGACCCTCTCCCAGTTCCGGCAGATCCTGGGGCTGCCAACAGGGACATTCCCAAAATTCCCGCCCAATGGGATTGGTCCCCGCCAACCCCCAGACTTCCAATGCCCTCTGGTTCATCTCCAGAATCACCCCCTGGGGACTCAACAAGGCCATAAATTGGAACGTTTGGTTAAAAATCGCATGAAACCGTCTTTCCGAGCGAGCGATCGCCTCTTCCGCCTGTTTGCGTTCCGTAATATCCCGCGCCACCCCATCCATGCGGAACCCTTGGCGAGTGGCATCATAAAGGAGATGAGCGCGGTCCTCCAACCACCGCACCTCCCCATTGGGTCTGATAATCCGATACTCTACATCTTGAGACCCCTGCACCAGTAACGCCTCGAAAAACAGCCTGACGCGATCGCTATCCTCCGGATGGACCACCCCCCGCCACAACTCCGGATTTTCAAAAAACTCCTGGCGAGACCTTCCATAAATTCTCTCAAAAGCCGGATTCAAATACAACAATTCCCCACTCTGCGCTGAAGCAGACCAAACCACATCATTCAGAGACCCCAAAATGCTCTCCAAGCGATCCTCACTCTGTCTGAGGGCCGACTCTACCTCCTGACGACGGGCAATCTCCCCTTGCAATTGTCCAATCAACTCTCGCAGTTCAGCGGTTTGCACTTCTACCCGTTGTTCCAACTCTTGATTAATCTGCTGTAGTGCCGCTTCCGCTTCCTTTCGCGCCGTGATATCCCGATCAATTCCCCGATACCCCACTAATTTCCCCATCTCATCAAAAATTGGGACCCCACTGCTTTCTAACACCACCACTCGGCCCTGTTTGTGCCAATTCACCCGTTCCTTGCAGCTAAACGCTGCCGGTTGAGTCCCCAGTTGTTCAACCCAGCGCCGTTCTTCCTCGGCCCATTCCGGCAGGATCCAGGCATCCAGCCGTTTCCCGATCGCCTCAGCCGGTTCATACCCTAAAATCTCCCCAATTCTGGGACTGCTATAGGTGTATATCCCGGCTGCATCTATCTCCCACACCCAATCCGTCGTCGTTTCCACCAACTGCCGATACCGATCTTCACTCTCCCGTCTGGCCGCTTCTACCGCTTTGCGACGGGTAATATCGGTGGTAATCCCGGCAATCCGGTACAGTTCTCCTTGCTCGTTATAAACCGGAAACCCTCGCGAATGGACCCAACGTCGGGTCCCATCGGGCTGCACAATCCGATTTTCCAGTTCCCCTAACGCCAGCACCTGCTGGGGCCAATTCTCCCAAGTCGGTTGCCCCTCTTCCCAATACAAACTCTCTTGCAAGATCCTCAAATAATTCCCCGATTCCTCGGCATCTTTGCTCTCTAATTGCTCTCGGGAAATCCCCCATACCCTCTCAAAGGCCGGACTCATATAAATCAACTGTTTCAGATCACTCGAAACCAGCCAAAAGACTTGATCAATGGTTTCTGCAAGCTGACGAAATCGTTCTTCACTAAATTGCAGTAATTTTTGGGCCAGTTGCCGATGAAAAATTTCTGCTTGCTGCTGTTCCAATGCCTGTTGTAAGGCGACGGTTGAAAAGGCGATCGCCTTAGATAATGCCGCTTTCTGTCTCTCTTGCTCCTGCAATCTCCCCAGTTGGCTGATTTCAAGTTGAGAATTGAACGGTGGTACTGGAGTTTCCCTCTGCTGTTTGTGCCCGATCTCCTGCCCTTGTCCCCCCTGATGTTCATCCGACTGGGAACTCCCCCTCCACCCCTGCAAAATCTCTGTAGGAGTCACGATCCCCACCAATTCCCGGGTTGCCGTAACAATCACCCAATGTCGGACCCAAGCATCTTGCATTTGATGATGAATCTGTTTGAGGGAATCTTGGGGCTGTCCACATAACAGGGGTTGACTCATCACCTGGGATGCTGGAGTATTTGCTAAGTCTAATCCCAAGGCATAATATTGAACAATATCTCGCCGGGTAATCATACCAATGGGAAATAAAGGATTCAATCGGTTCTCTGGGGTCAATTCCTGACTTTGACAGATCACCACAGAACTGCTGCGATGAGTTGCCATCTGTTCAATCACCTCTAAAATCGAGGCGGTTGGGGAAACGGTGGCGATCGCCGGACTCATTCCTTCCCCTGCTAGTCGATATTCCTTAAACTCCCTCGGTTTTAACCCTCGCTGCAGACTCTCATGGGTGACAACGCCGAGGAGTTTTCCTGGACGGTCCTGGATGGGCAAATACCGAATTTGATGCGCTTCCATATAACAGAAGAGGAAAAACGGATCGACCGAATCCGTCACTTGGAGCGGGATAATAGATTGGGTCAGCACTTCGGAAATGGGCCGGGATTCTTCCGGGAGTCCAGCCTCCGCCAAGGTGACTAAATCCTCCTCCGTAAAGAGACCATAACCTATTTCCGGCTGATAGGGCAGGGGATGGTTTAAGACTAAAATATAGCTCGATCGCGCTCGGTTCATCAGGGCGATCGCCCTTTTAAGGGGGAGATTGGGTGCAACTTTCAACGGATGGCATTCGATGCTTTGATTCAATCGGGAGTTTAGGCGATCGCTCATCTTCAGGAAATTGTGCAAACTTGGGTTGTTTTAGAGTCGCAGAGGTTTGTGGAGTCTTCTGCTTCAGGATAGGTTGCCTAGGACCTGGGTACAGGATGAGATAGATCGGACAACCAACCGGATTTCTGGCCCTAATCTATGGCCAAACAAGCACAGATGGGATAAAAAAAACTGGTTTTTAACCGCTATCTCAACACCTGGGGTTTTTTAAAAGTCTCCATCAATCCCAGTTAACCCTATTCTTGATGTTCTCTGTCTCAACCCACAGATTGAGAGTTTCATTCCGGTGGCGATCGCCCTAAAAAGTACGAGTTACAGCACTTTTATAAAAAAACTACCCGGGTCAGTGGATCGCTGCACCCTCTCTACTCCGTGAGATGGCTTGTCCTATGGGGTTGACGCTCCAAATGCTTGCCTTCTTGGAGCATTCGTTTAAAGTCCTCTGCGTTCACCGGGCGACTAAATAAATAACCCTGAATGTTATCACATTCATTTTCATACAGAATGGCCAATTCTTCTCGAGTTTCCACCCCTTCTGCAATCACTTTTAAATTTAAAGAGTGAGCCATTTGAATAATAGCATTCGTCAGGGCCGCATTGGTTGGATTGGTATTGATATCCTGAACAAAGCAGCGGTCTATTTTCAATAAATCAAACGGAAATTGTTGTAAATAGCTTAAAGATGAATACCCCGTACCAAAGTCATCCAAGGAGATTTTAACCCCCATCGCTTTTAATTCATTCAATTTAGAAATAGTGAGGTCAACATTTTGGACTAAGATACTTTCGGTGAGTTCTAATTCTAAATAACTCGGGTCCAGTCCACTTTCATCTAAAATCCGCACTAACCGATCGCTCAGATCCACTTGATTAAACTGCCGAAAGGACAGGTTAACCGCCACTCGCACCGGAGGCAACCCCTCCGCTTGCCAGGATTTAGTTTGGTTGCAGGCGGTTTGGAGGACCCATTCCCCGATGGGAGCAATTAAGCCGGTTTGCTCTGCCAAGGGGATAAATTTAACCGGAGGAATCATTCCTTGTTGAGGATGGTGCCACCGGACTAAGGCTTCCGCTCCCACTATTTTCCCTTGTTTGAGCCCAACAATGGGCTGATAATACAGTTGCAATTCTTGTCTTTCTACGGCATAGCGCAGGTTGGTTTCCAGGGTGAGGTCATCGAGAGACTCGATGAGCAAGGTGGGGGTATAAGATTGATATTGATTGCCGCCGAGTTGTTTGGCATAAGACATCGCCACCCCAGCATTTTTCATCAATTGGTCCACGTCTTCCCCGTCCTGGGGATAAATGCTAATACCAATACTGGCGGTGATAAAGATTTCCCGGTTCTGTAAACAGAACAGTTGGGTCAGTCGGTCTAGGATCGGTTGGGCGATCGCCTCGGGCATCGGTTTGGCGGTGGAGATTGCGGAATAGTCCCGAGGGTCTGAGAGGGTTGGGCGATCGCCCTGGTCAGAACCCGATGCCAGGACGATCGCAAATTGGTCCGTATGCAGTCGCGCTAGAATATCCCCCGGACGGACACATTGGCTCAATCTCAGGGCAACTTCCATCAGCAGGCGATCGCCAAAGTCATGGCCCAGGTTCTGATTAATCCGCTTAAATCGGTCTAACCCAATGGATAAAATCGAGATCCAGCCACCTTTTTGATGAATGCGATCGCGCAAGGGTTCAAACTGCTCTCGGACTAACAGTTGATTCGGCAAATTTGTTAAACGATCATAATAGATCGAGTCAGGGCGCTCAGGCTGCATCGTCGGCACTGGGGCCACCGTGCGGCTCTGTTCCCGAGCATAACCCTGATATAAGGTATCATGTTTGATCAGCCTCGCCTCGATCGCCCCTAACAACTCTTTGCGCCGAAACGGTTTCGTCAAATAGTCGTCCGCGCCCAAATTCATCCCTTGGCGGATATCCGTTTTATCCCCTTTTGCCGTTAAAAAAATAAACGGAATCGTTGCCGTTACCGGATTGTTCCGCAGGGCCGCCAGTACCCCATAGCCATCTAGTTCCGGCATCATCACATCGCACAAAATCAGGTCAGGAAGGTGATCCTCTGCCAATTGGACGCCTTCGCCCCCATTGCACGCTCCAATCACCCTGAAATCCACCGTATCCAGAATTTCGAGAATGTTGTTGCGGACTAACTCTTCGTCCTCAATCACTAAAATTTTTTTCATAACCCATTCAGTAGAGCTTTAACATCCTGTATTTTGGGAGAGTCTTGGTTTGCTATCCGGTGGTTAGCTCTGGGACAATACCGAGTATTCTGGTGATTAGATTTTCCCAGATTTTGGCGCTTCATTCTCTCAAATAGATAATTTAGTCCTGATGGCTCCCTCTCCATCGAAGTGACTAGCGTTTATTCGGTGGGTTTTCCAGATTACCTCCCAATAGGTTGAACTTCCGTAACAGCGTAAAATTATCTGCCGTCAACAAATCTTGCAACTCCGAGACTTGATTAATCAAGTGAATTTCCCGCTCGAATTCTTCCTGTAAAATCTCCAGATACCTTTCTGTAGAGGTCCCCTGGGGAGTATTCTTCAGCATATGAATCGCCAAATTAATCTTAGAAAGCGGATTTCTGAGATCTTCGACTAATTTCTTTAACAGGCCATCTTTGGTCTGACTCAGTTCTTCTAGCTCATACATTTTAGCCTGCAATCCTTCCGCTCTCTGTCGCTCCGTTGCATACTGCTGCATCACCGCCGCTTGTTTATTTAGCCTAGTATTAATCGCTTCTAACAAATCTTTCCTTCGGAACGGTTTTGTGATATAATCATCCGCTCCTAAATTCATGCCTTGGCGCAAATCTGCATGATCGGCTTTGGCGGTCAGAAAAATAAACGGTATCGTTGCAGTTAACGGGGACTCTCGCAATTGACTTAACACCCCATGTCCATCGAGTCCAGGCATCATCACATCGCACAGGATCAAATCGGGTAGATATTTCTGAGCTTGGGTGATGCCTGCGAGTCCATTTTCAGCACCAATGGCCTTAAATCCCCCCCCTTCAAGGATTTCCAAGATGTTCGTCAAGACCGCTTGTTCATCTTCAATCACCAAAATTGTTTTCATCGGTTACGCTCCAGTTGCTTATCTGGCTTTAAATATAAATTAACTCGGTCGGTTTTATTCGTTACAGTAAACTTAATTGTTTCTTTATTTATTCACTCATTCTGGGATTGGCAATTGCTTTTTGCTAAAAAGTAACTCTTGAAACTCATCAGCTTTTAAGGGTTTACTCAACAAATAACCTGGCATTCCATGACCGTTAAATTGACACAAAAACATCCGGTGCATCTCCATGATGCGAATCTCTCCCCCTCATCCCCAAACCCTTCTCCAGTCCCTGACCCTGTTGTCCCTCTCTTCGGGGGAGGGGGATAACCGGGTCAGGGGAGATGCCCACCCCCAATTTATCCCTCCCCATTCTCCCTGTTTTAAGCATGAATAACCTTAAGCATTGCCCATTTGTACCCCCCTCACGGTTGACCCTGGGCGATCGCCCCATTGCGACGGGGGTCACCGGCTGCCTCTATCTCCCCATCCACCCTCATTCTAACCCCATTCACCCCGCCAAAAAACATATTTTTTTCGTCCCATTTTATAACCTCTTGGGTCTGCTTCGGCATCTGATTGGCTAAATATTCTGCTTCCTCTGTTTCCCACCCCGCTTCCAGATGAAACACCCCATTTTCCCAATGAACCCGAGGAGATTCGATCGCCTCTGCCAGATCCATCTTAAAATCAATCACATTACAAATTACTTGTAAAATAGCCGTCCTAATCCGATTAGACCCCCCCGAACCTAACACAATTTCAGGTCGATTCTCTTTCAAAACCATCGTCGGGGCCATCATCGAAGACAGCCGTCTATTTCCCGGCCATTGATGAAATCCATTGGGGTTTAAATCCGCTTCCCCCAACATATTATTCACCATAATTCCCGTTCCCGGAATCATGTAGCCAGACCCTTCTCCATTGGAAGTCGTCACGCTCGCCGCATTCCCTTCTCCATCCATAATACTAATATGAGTCGTACTCCCCAATCGATTACAATCCAACTCAAAGATCCTGAGATACTCAGCGCAATGGTCCGGAGATAAAAACTCCTTGCCAAAATCGGGTATATAGAGATTTTCATCATAGCCCTTGCTGCGCGCTAGATTCGTTAAGCGCATGACATCGGCTAAATGCTGTAAATGGCGACGACTCCCAAAGCGCAACCCTTGAAAATCCACGGATTCTAATAACTTTAAAGCAAAAGCAATCAGCACCCCTCCAGAACTCGGGGGAGGATTTGTCAGAAACGTTTCATCCCGATATTGAGTGACTAACGGTTCTCGTTCTATCACCTGATACTCGCTTAAATCTTCCCGAGTTAAGTAACCGCCATTCCCTTGACAATCTTTAACCAGTTGTTCAGCGATCGCCCCTTGATAAAACTCCTCAATCCCCGCTTCGCCTAAATACTCTAAAGTCGCCGCCAAATCTTTCTGGTAAAGTTTATCCCCCGCTTCCAAGCCAGTTCCCTGGGGAGCATAAATCTGTTGTCCTGCAGGAGAACCGGTTAAAATGGGATTGAGAATCTGTAATAAATAGGCTTGAAAAGAATTGAGAATCACCCCCTCATTGGCATAATGAATAGCCGGTTCAACGACAACCTTAAAGGGTAAGCGACCTAACTTTTGATGAACCCCTAAGACCCCGGCTAAGTTACCGGGTACTCCCATTGAAGCCAAGCCAATATGGAACTCCTGCACCGCGCCGCCAAAATCAACAGGAACGGGATAAAAATCTAATTCCTGAACCTGGCGTTTAGAACGAGGAGTTTGAACAAAAAAATCAAACAGGAGATTGCGATCGCCGGTATGGGCCAGCAGAAACCCCCCACCGGCTGCTGAAGTTAGGCCCGGTTCAGCCACGAAAGATGCTAACATAGCCGCAACCGCCCCATCAAAAGCGTTGCCACCCAATCGCAACATTTCAATTCCGGCTTCGGCGGTACAGGGGTGACCGGCGGCAATCATTCCAGGGGTAAATTGGCTCATTAAAACGGTTAAATTGCGATCGCAATGAT
>CAYUEH010000018.1:0-17792 GCA_964442465.1 uncultured Laspinema sp.
CTCAAATGGGATAACGACTGAAGTCGTTACTACAAACAACAGCCTCAAATGGGATAACGACTGAAGTCGTTACTACGAACAGGGGTAGGAAGCTGGAGAACGACTGAAGTCGTTACTACGAACAGGGGTAAGAAGAAGCCCCGATTTTCAAGAAAGCCTCAATGGTTGATGACTGTTGGGGCTTTTTTGGGTTTATTTCAAGCTGTTATGTTCGGTGAGGATTCGTTCGACTCGCGCTTCTTCTACTTTTGAGGTGAGTTTTTCGGCTTCATGGCGATCGCGCAGGGTTTTGGCGAGGCTAAAGGATGATCCGACGGTGAAGAGGACCCCCATTCCCATGTAGCCTTTGACCCAATTGTTAACGGGTAAGTTAACGATGCCTACGCCAGTGGCTGTTAAGGCGATCGCAAAGGAAGCCCAAACTTGAATAATCCAGGCTGTTGTGTGTTGTTGCAAAGGAGCTTTGTTCATAAAAAACACCCTCAATCTCTGGGTTTCACCCGGTGTAAAAATTCGATGGTTTCCTGATCTGGTTTGGCTTGATTCTATTGCCGAAGGGGTGAAGAATTAGAAACCCTGTGCCAGTTTGAGAAGTGGCATCTAGGCAGGTTAGAATGATGCCACGAAAAGACCGATGTGGCGATCGCCCCCTCCTCGGAATTATTCCCGGCGATCGGGACTTGGAGGTGCAATGATCATGATGGAATGGGTCTAAAACTTCGAGAAAGGGGTTGACAATTTCACTGATATCGGGTATAATTATTCACTTAATAATTACCCAAAAGAGCGATCGCAACTGCACCAGAATAACCCTTGATTCATTCCTGTAATCCCCGATATCGGGGCCGGGGCAGCAACTATTCTTCAATGGGGTTTTCTTCCTGAAATATCAAGATCTCGTCCGGTTTTTCCAAGGGTTCCTCCTCGTCAATTAACCCACTGAGGTTTTGCACCACGAAGGGTAGAGAAGCCCCTTTTAAGCCGCGTTTAATGCGATCTGCCGTGTCATCAAACACCACAAACAAGGGATAAATCGTATCCGATCCTTCCCCAATAATGTATTGATAACGCAGAGGCATTAACCACTCGTAGGCGTAAGACAACCACATTTGAGTTTGTCGCCAGCGGCGAAGTAAATCGGAAAAATCTTCTTCCGGGCGATGAATAAACACAAAGATTTCCACCCCCATTTTCACCTTCCAATCCGGGTCACACATCAGAATGGCCACATCACAGGGTAAAGAAATCACATCCCCAGAATTGGCCTTCAATCCAGTGGCTGAATGGGAAGAAATCGTTTCCCGAATGCGGATATTCGGCAAAGGAATGGGGATAACACTTTCCTGGGGACGGCGCATACTTGGAATCATTTCCAAATAGGTTCGATACTGGCGCAACAGGGCGATCGCACTAGCCCGATTGCTATAGTCAGCGAGTAACTGTTCGTAATGGTATTGTTTAAGAGACATAATTTTTAAAGATGTTTCAACTTCTGGATTGACCTACAGGGAGTCGGCATTCCAGTCAATGAACCCCATCAAGAAACCAAAATCCAATTGAAAGCGGGGGAAAATTGTCATCAACCCCGCTAGTTCTTGGCATTTCGCTCTCAGGAATCGGTTCGCCAATCCAACTCATTCCCCTCGGTTTATCCGAGTTGGTCAAACACCGCAAACATAGGCAGATACATCGACATCAAAATCGAACCCACCATTGCCGCAATCCCCACCATCATAATCGGTTCCAGGGTACTGGTGAGACCTTTGACGGCTTGTTCCACTTCATCTTCATAAAAATCGGCAACTTTGGACAGCATCTTGTCCAGTTCCCCGGTTTCTTCGCCAATGCGCATCATGGAAATCGCCATTGCCGGAAAGATGTTTTCCCGCTCAAAGGCTTCCGTTAAGCTCCCCCCTTGTTCCACCTCAGCTTTCCCATTATTAATGGCATTAGAAATCACCTGATTTCCGGCAGTCCGGGCCACAATGTCAAAGCAACTGAGCATGGGGACACCTGCGCCCGTTAACATGGAAAACGTGCCACAGAAACGAGCCACCGCAGTCAGTTTAATTAACGGACCAATGACCGGGAGATTCAAGTACATCCGATCGCAAATTAAGCGTCCCTGGGGAGTTTTATAAAACGTTTTGTAGGCCGTCACCAGGAGGAAAAGGCTGACAATCAAAATCGCCATTTTCACCGGCGTCCGAGTAAACTCACTGATGCCCAGCATAATTTGGGTAAACATGGGTAACTCTGCACCCAATTCCTCGAAAATGCCCGCAAAGGTCGGCAGCAGAAAAGTCGTCATCGCGAAAAACACGATGATCGCAATACTTCCCACAGCTTTCGGATAGGCGGAGGCGGATTTGATGTGGTTTTGAATTTTGGCGGATTTTTCTAAAGCAATAGCCAGACGGTTGAGCACCATGTCAAGCACCCCCCCAATTTCTCCGGACTCGACCATTGCACAGTAGAGGTCATCAAAGATATCGGGAAATTTGGCCATCGCCTCGGAAAGCGGAACCCCGGTTTCCAGTTCCCCTTTAATCTGCCGCAGGGCCTTTTTTAATTTGGCATTTTCTGCGGTTTCCCCCAGCATGGCGATCGCCTTCATTAACGCCACACCGGAGTTAAACATCACGGCTAACTGACGGGAAAAGACCGCTTTGTCTTTCACCGTGAGTTTAGCCATTGCCACATTGAGATTTTCTTCCAATGCAGCAAAATCAAAGCCTTTCTTTTTTTCTTCAGTTGTAATAACGTTTGTTGCCATGATTAATCTCCTGTTCGGGATATCGTCAGAGAGTGCAGGGATGGAAAAACTCGAAGCATCAGTAAATGTCTAACGTAAGGGCTGATTCCATCGTAACAACCGGCGCTCTGGATGGAGGGTTGCCTGGGAAGAGCGGAAAGATTGAGGGGGAGGGATTGACGCACTCCCCCCCAATATCCGGCCAACCCAATTAGCGACCCGCCGGTGCATTGGTGAGGGCCGGTGAGGGTCCGATCAACCGTTCCAGTTCATCGGCTTTCACCGCTTTACTCATGGCCGCATCCCAAGAGATCTTGCCATCTTTGTAATGTTTAGCCAGGGCCATTTCCATCGTCTGCATTCCCAAGCGACCCCCGGTTTGGATCATGGAGTAAATCTGCGCCGTCTTGCCTTCTTTGATTAAGTTGCCAATAGCAGCATTATTCACCAGAATCTCCTGAGCGCAAACCCGACCTCCCCCCAGCTTGGGAACCAAGTTTTGACTGCAAATGCCGATTAACGAAATCCCCATCTGGGCGCGAATTTGGGATTTAACTTCTGGAGGAAACACATCCAGCATCCGGTCTACGGTCCCTGCTGCCGAGTTGGTGTGCAGAGTCCCGGTGACCAAGTGACCTGTTTCTGCAGCAGACACCGCCAGAGAAATCGTCTCAAAGTCCCGCATTTCTCCCACTAGAATAATATCCGGGTCTTGGCGCAGGGCACCTTTGAGGGCGTTGGCAAAGCTCTTGGTGTCTTCCCCTTTTTGCCGTTGGTGGAATAAGCTCTTGATATTGGGAAACACATACTCAATCGGGTCTTCCACCGTGAGGATATGTTCGGCGCGGGTGCGGTTAATCAGATCCAGCAATGCCGCCATCGTGGTGGTTTTTCCCGAACCCGTTTGACCCGTGACCAACAATAGCCCCCGAGGGCGCTCGGTCATTTCCCGGATCACCTGGGGAACCCCTAACTTATCCGCATTGGGAATGGTGGAACCCAAGGCCCGCAAACAAGAGGCCCAGCAACCCCGTTCCCGATAAACGTTCACCCGGAACCGGGCCAAGCCTTTGACGCCGTAAGCGCAGTCTAAATCCCAGTTCTGCTCCAAGGTTTTGCGCTGTTGGTTGTTGAGCATTTGGAAGATGACTTGCTGACAATCTTCCGGGGCGAGACTTTCCCCAAACTGGGGCTGAGGAGTCAGTTTCCCGCTGATGCGGAAGAAAATGGGTGCACCGGCTTGGATGTGGATGTCTGAGCCACCTTGTTCAACCAGGGACTCCATAATATCTTCAATGACCAGACCTGCCATAGTCGCGTTTTCTCCGATAATCTCTGTTTAGATTGTATTGAAAGTAAAATGCCGTGGAAAGTTAGACCGCGATCGCCTTACTCTTGGAACCGTGGGGTTAAGCAGTACAGACAATCCAGCCATTCCTGCTGCAATCCGGCCCCGCAAGCCTTACAAGTCAGACCCGTCTTGCGTTTGGCTTTGAGTTCTGCTTCTAAACCGGAGTCGGTAAAGGTCACCCGCTCAACCTCTTCAAAGGTGGTACTACCTTCCCGAACCAGGTTGAGGCTATAGGCGAGCAAGGTCACCATCCCTTCTTCCACGGCAGCTTCCTTAATTCGTTCCGTGGGTGCCCCTTGAGAGATTAACATTTGGAGATTTTCAGTGTTTTTGAGGACTTCATAGACCCCAACCCGGCCTTTATAGCCACCGCCCCCACATTTCTGACATAAGGTCCCGGCTTCTTGGGCGGCTTTGCGGTCCGCTGGAGCCACGGCGTTGGCTTTATAGAAGGTGACATTATTTTCCCCAGAAACGGAGAGACCAAAGCGCCCGAGTTCTTCGGGAGTGGGGGTATAGGCGATGCGACATTCGCTACAGACCCGCCGCATCAAACGCTGGGCCAATACCCCAATTAGAGAACCGGCGACCATGAAGGGTTCAACCCCCATTTCATCTAACCGGGCGATCGCCCCTGCCGCGTCGTTGGTATGCAGGGTGGTTAACACTAAGTGACCCGTCAAGGCCGCTTCAATCGCCGTTTTCGCCGTTTCTTTATCCCGGGTTTCACCCACTAGAATGATGTCCGGGTCTTGCCGCATGAACGCCCGCAATAAGTTGGTGAAGTCCAATCCTTTGGCCCGAATCACCTGACATTGGGTAATCCCCGGCAAGGCATATTCAATCGGGTCTTCGGCGGTGGAGATATTCACCGCTGGGTCGTTTCGTTCCGCTAACACCGAATACAGGGAGGTGGATTTCCCCGAACCCGTGGGTCCCGTCACCAAAATCAGGCCAAACGGACGACTGGCCATTTCCCGGACTAGGGCCAAACTCTCTGGATTGGAAATTAACTTATCTAACCCCAACTGGGTGGAGGAGTTGTCCAAAATCCGTAAGCAGAGTTTTTCGCCATACCGCGACGGCAGACAGTTTACCCGGAAGTCCACGGTGCGTCCCTGGAAGATGCGTCGAATCCGTCCATCCTGGGCATTCCGACGTTCGGCAATATCCATGTCGGAAATAATTTTGAACCGAGAGGTCAAGGCATTTGTAATTTTACTGGGTAACCGGGCAAACTCTTGGAGTACCCCGTCTTTGCGCATCCGCACTCGGAGAAACTCTTCCTGGGGTTCGACGTGGATATCGGAGACGCCATCGGAGAGGGCTTTGGCTAAGATTTTATTAACGGTGTTAATAATGGGTGCGTCGTTGGCCCCGCGCAACGCCGCATCCAGGTTCATGTCTTCATCTTCTTCTGGGGCGTCAATCAGGGATTCGTCATCGCCTTCATTGAAGAGGTCAGAGGTGAGGGTTAAATCGAGTTTATTCGCTTGTTCTGCTTTGGCCTGTTGTTCTTTGGCCTTTTCGTCAGAATATTGATTGAGTAAGTTGTTATAGTCTTCTGGTGTAATCACCAGTCGGCGCAGTCTTAGTCCCTGGGGTCTGAGGATGCGGCTCAAGTCGTCCAGGGCTTCTAAGTTATCTGGATCGACCATTGCCACGGACATTGACGGGGAGTCGCCTTCGTTGCGGGAGATGGGCAGGATGCGATGGCGACGGCAACTTTCTAGGGGAAGCAAGGTCTCTAGGAGTTGACCGAGTTGTTCCGGTGACAGTTCGGTGATTTCCGGATCCAAGGCTTCTACGCCGTAGATAATTTTCAGTTCAAAAAGCTGTTGTTTTTTGAACTGCCTGAGCAACTCTGGAGGGAGTTGCTTTCCGGTAATCGCTTCGAGGACCTCGGTGAGAGGTTTGCCGGATTTCCGACTTTCGATATGGGCGCGTTGAACTTGTTCGCGATCGGCATAGCCCGCTTGGATCAGCTTATTGCCGAAGGGAGAAAACGCATTCTGGACAACTAGAGCTTTCCGCTGTGATGCGAAGTTTGTCATGGCTTTTTTTTAATATGCTTACTGAGATTATTCCCCAAATTTAAGCCGGTTAAGCACTTTTGGCTGCAAATGGTGGGCTGGCGCTGGGGTTGATTCTGAAGAACCCCAGAACTGAGGACGGGTGGGGCGTCGGACCGGGAGGGTTGCTCTTGAGTGCGATCGCCGCTGTTGGTTTAGTTCAATGTTTACTGGATTTATCTTTAATGATAGCTTTTTCCACCCCCAAAGCACTAACTTTTGAGCTATCTATTCTCTGGCTTTATAGCCTGATGTCCCACAGTTAGGAATTAATTTTTTTGGGCAGTTTTGGCTGGGGACTGATTCTCCAAGATTGAGTTGTTCAAGGGTCGCCTCGTTCGGGTTGAGGTAATCTCTAGCTTGCATCGGTCAGTTAAGGCTGAACTTTCTGCCCTCGGTCCTGCTGTTCATCCCTCACCTGAAAGGCGATCGCCCGGAAGGTACTCCATCCGCCTTTCTACCTAAAGCCCTCTAAACTCAACGGGCGATCGCCGATCGCCATCCTTGAACCGCCAGCCCATGCTCTGCACTGGAGGGCTATCTCATCTTGAGCTTTCCCAATCTCCCGAGAGACCCACTCTCAACCCTTCTGGCCCTCCTATAGATAGGGACAAGATGCTCCCACTTTGGGCAATTTTCTAACTCATTTAAGCTCGCTGTAATCCCTAAAAATCGGGGCCAAAAATCACGAGGGTTTCAGCCTAGTTCTTATAGATTTTTTCCGCCAGCCCTAACACTATTTCATCAACCCCAACCCAGATTGTTAGTCGGTTTTGATTAAATACATCCGTTCTAAACTTAACACCAGAATCACACGGGCGAGCCGCTAAAATGGTGTAAATGTCTTCGGAGGTTTGATGCAATAGCCAGAGCGCGGCCAGGGTTAATAATCAGGGGATGAGATACAGGGGGAATATCTCCTCAATTTTCATCGATGGAGCAGAGTGCAGAAGGAACGGGTTCAACCTTGAATCGCCAATGACCCTATCATCTTTCCCCGGGTGGTATCGTATTGTCAATTACATTAAGTCAATTTCGCTCTATTTTTATTTCAATATACAGGGTTGGAGAACTCATGAAGAGCTAGAACCGCGAGGCAGCAAACCCACTAGCAGAGTATTCCCTCTTAGGGATTGGAAACAAGCGTGAGAAAAGAATCAGACAATTTTGAGAAAGCTATCAAGGGTAAGTTAGCTGGCATTTTTGGCTGGGGGAGAAACATGGCGAGTCCAATACAAAATCAATAGAACAAGGCCCATTTGAACGGGCCAAGGGGCAATCACGAGATCGCAGCCCACCCCCAGGACCCCGACAGAGATCGCCAGAATTCGGGGAATTTCTTCCGAGGTATTCATATAACAAAACCCAGCCGTTACACTGGTTACCAGTGCCATCCAGAACATTCCGATCATTTTGAGTCCCTCCTAAAGGGCGAAGGATTAAAAGGCGACATCCATCAATCCTTTTGATGTTCTAGCTCTACTCTAACCACTCATTCAAAATCAACCCGTGATGATCACAGGTGCAACCCTAAGATAATCATCACCGCACCAGGCGATCCAAATCAACCGCCTCAGCGATCGCGATCGCATCCTCCCCTTCTCTAAGCTCAAAGCCCCTACTTCAGTCGTTCTCTCCGGTGTTCGTAGTAACGACTTCAGTCGTTCTCTCCGGTGTTCGTAGTAACGACTTCAGTCGTTCTTCATGTTCAACGTCCCGACTTCAGTCGTTCCCCCCTTGGTTAAAGACGCCCCAATCGGTTCAACCAGCAACGTAATATTATGCCGTCCCACCACAGAAACCACTTCACCGGGAGCTAGGGTAACATGATGTGGACAGAAGGCAGGCCACCAAGAATTTTGAAACCGGACCCGTCCCCCCAAATAGGGAACAATGGTTTCATCCACGATCGCCAATTTGTTAAACTCTTCTGCGACCATTTCTGGTGCAATCTCAACCCCTTGAACACTCCTGCTGTTGCGGAGGGGAAAAAACAGTTTACCGAACAGCCATTGGAACCCATAGAACCTCATTAGATGCCATCCTCCCATTAACGATTCCGATCGCGGTAGGGCCTTCAATATCAGCCCGGGTCACTTCTGCGGGGCGATCGCCACTCCACCTCAAGGGGCGATCGCCCTCTAACAGCTTTATTAGGATGAATGGCTCAAAAATATGCAGAGTCGTCCCCTCGGCAACGGATCAGTCTTCCCTTTCAGAACCCTTCAAGGGAGTTTCCTCACCCAATCGCTGCCAATCCGCCATCAATCCGGTGCAGAAACCGAATTTTTCAAGGGTAATGTGGCGATGTGGGGGATTTTTGCATAATTGGCGATGGACTACCCTAGTAAATCTTTAGAACCCAGAAACGACGGATTTCCGTGAGCTCACGATTCGCGAACCGAGAACGAGAATGTTAAATCCATCGAACCCCAACCCGATTCCCACGCCACCCCGGCGTTCCCCGGCCCTGAAGCAATTTTGTACCTATCTGCGGTTAAATCACCAAGGGGGGCGCTGGTTGCTGGAATGGACCACTGAACCGCGTTTACGGCGCAATATTCAGTTATATACAGCCCAAGATTCGACCTTTGCCCAGTTGTGCGATCGCCGGGACGATGGAACCGGATTAGAACAGTTCTGGATCGCCCTGGCCCTGGATTCCCTCCCGTCCCAAGGGTGGGAACCCCCCGATCGCCAGCAATTGGCCTTCCAGCATTTAGCCAGTTATTATGAACCGATTTGCCACCAAGCGGCCCGGACCATCGCCCATGAGCATTCTCAAATCTTATGGGAAGATGCATTGACCATCGCCCGACTCTGGCTGCAAAAACCGGATAAATTAGCCGATATTTTAAGAAAATATCAACCCAATGGACCCGCCCGATTTTCCACCTACTTACAATCGGTTTTAATCCGAAACATTAAATCGGAAACCGATGTGGGTCGTTACTCTTCCTGGCGGTTACTCTGTAAAGCCCCGGACTATGAAATTGCCCAGGCTTTAGAATCCGTTGCCCTCGGAACCACTCGAATTTCCCAACTGTTATTAGCCCGGAAATTATTTAAAAAAATTTATATGGCCCAGCGGATTAATGGCGGAGGCCGAAAATTTGGGGAAATTTGGCCCGCCCCCCAACCGGAAGATTTTGCGGAAACCGCTAAGTTTTATAATGCCCGCCGACTGTCCCCTTCTGCATTGCCTGAAGTGGCTGCCAATCCGCCCAGCAATCCAGAACAGATTGAATCTTGGATGCACTGTTGTCTGAAGGCTTTAAAAAAGAAAAGAGCCCGGGAAAATCAGATTGATTCAATTGATGAGCTTGAGGAAAAACAGGGGCTAGAAATACCCGACCCCGCAACTGAATCGGCAGAGGCTATCCTGGAGGAAAGGTCTGAAGCAGAGGTTTCGGATGCTCTCGGGAGTCGGCTCAAACGCATCCATGAGTTATTTGAAACGGAACTGAGAGGATGCCGCAGTATTCTGGAAGTTCAACTGGGGGGTCGCCCGGTATTAATTGATAAAGACCGGATTCTGTTATTGAGATATGGCATCGGACTGACTCAGACTCAAATTGGGGAGTTGCGGGGGATTCATCAATCGAGTGTGAACCGCAAACTGAAGAGTTATAGAACAGGTCTTTTGACGGCTTTAACTCAATTGAGTCAGCCCAAAGAAGGGGTGATTAAATCAGTCCAATTCTGGTTAGAGAAAAATTTTTCAGACCCGAATCGGGCGGATTTGATTGCCCAAGCGTTAGGAGAAGGGATCAAGACCCTGACGAATGCTGAGGACCGCGAACTCTTGTCCTTACGCTATGGGCAGAATCTGACAGTCCCACAAATTGGCGATCGCCTCGGAATAACGGCGGTTGAGGTGGAATCTCGCCTGAGTCACCTGGAAACTCAGTTGCATAATTTTCTGTTGACTACCCTAGAGAAATGGATAGATGAGTATGTAGACAAATGGCTTTATGCATTTTACAAAACCGCCTTAGAACAAATCCTCAATCAGGGCTTTAATTTACTTTCTCCCGATATCCAGAAAAATTTGAAACTTTACTACAACCATCGGGGATCTCGGCCAGGGATGACTCAGGGAGTAGGACTGGATGAAGAAAGGGTGCATTACTTATTTTGGGAAGGAATCTGTCAACTCGAAACTTACTTGATTCAACATCTGTCACAACGACTGAATGTGCTTCTCGTAGGACGAGTTGAACGCCAGAGAATCGCCCAATTGCTTGCGGAATGGTTGACAAATTTACCAAAATCGGATTCAGGAGAACAAGCAAATGAACTTTAAAAATCAGGTATGGACTCAGCATTCAAGTCAAAAAAATCCGGCAGGAATGCGCTTTAAAATTGCTCCAGATGACCAAGAACAGGCTTGGAAGATGGCCGATCGCCACTCCAATACCCTCACTCGCTATCAAGCCTATCTCAATTGGTTAACCCTCAAAACTCTCTTACCCTGGTTTGAAGACTGGGCGAAGGAGGAAGGATTGACCACTCCTTGTCTAACCCCGAACCCTGACCCAATGATTCAGAGTTTAGAATTGGTCAATGGGACGGCGATTGAGCTAGATATCACCCGATTTATCCTGATTCCTCTGGATGAAATTGAGTCGGACTGTTTGGAGGTTCCCCAGGAGTGGGTAGACCATCCCAATTGGGTGGGGGATTATTATCTGCCGGTTATTGTCAGTTTGGATGGGGATGAGGAGGACTGTTGGATAGAAATTCCTGGATTTGTAACCCATAAACAGGTGAAACAAGCAGGAAATTATGACGCCAATTCTCGGATTTATTGCCTAGAAATGACGGATTTAATTCCGGAGTTAACGGTGATGGAAATTACCCGGGGACTCCAGATGCGAGACCCGATTTCCCCTTTAGAACCCCTCTCGGAAGGGGAGGCGAAACAGTGGGTGGAAATTTTGGGCAATCCCTCGATTTATTCCCCGAGACTGCATGAGGACATTCCATTTGCAACCTGGGCCGCTTTGTTGGATAATCAGGACTGGCGGCAACATCTGTGCGATCGCCGGATGGGGAAAGTCCCGGACGTGAGTTCACATCACCCTTTACAGGAGTTGAGACAATGGTTACATCCGGTAACCGAGGAAGGACTGGCAGCGATTTCCGGGGTCTGGCAACAGTTTGAGGCATTGTTTGTCCCGCCGACTCCGATCGCAGTGCGCGGATCAAGTGAGACTACTCAGGCGATCGCCCCAGTGATTCGGTTGTTGCAACCCCATGAATTAGAACAAACTCGTCGTCATGCCGCAGGAGTGCTCGGGGAACTGGGATTTGGCAACCCCGATGCGATCAAAGCTTTAACTCAATTGTTGCATACCGCCCGGGAAGAAGAAACCCGTTGGCAAGCGGCACTCAGTTTAGGTAAAATTAGTCCCGGACATCCTCAAGCGGGGATCAAAAAAGCCCGATACCTCGATTCGGGTCTCTATTTGCAAGGTCATTCCGTCGCCCTAGTTGTGGCCATTATGCCCCAACATAACGACAAATTGGGGATATTTCTGCAAGTCCAACCGACTTCACCGAGTAAGTTACCCCCCCATTTAAAATTAAGTGTTCTGTCTGCATCAGGAGAAACGATCCGAGAAGCTGAATCGAGAAGCGATCGCAGTGGAGAAGGACAAGACAACTTGATTCAATTGCGGTTTAGTCCGCCTCCCGGTACTCACTTTCGAGTGAGGGTATCCTTAAAAGAATCGAGCATTACGGAGGATTTTATCGCCTAAATCAGGCCAAGTCAAGTTTATTTAACACGGAGCCCTAATCGATGGGAATTACGCTCGTTTTAAAACTGGTCTCCAGTGAGGTGAATCCAGGATTTACCGTTTGGTTACAAGTTAGAAATGATTCGCAAGGGGTATGCTTGCTCGAACGAGTGGGTCATTTACCGGCAGATCCTCAGTTAGAAGACCTCTATCACCATTGGCAGACCCGTTTTAGAAGTTTAATTCATCAAGGCAGAAATGCCCCAGATTTCGGGTGGGAATTTGATGATATCCCCAGCAATCAGTCCCGTGATTCTGATTTTGATGCTTGCCGAAACTATATCCGGCTGTTAGAAGAGAATATGGACCGATGGTTAGAGTCCTGCACCGATCCAGGATGGCAACAGATCCAGCGAAAAATTACCTTTTATTTAGGCAAACATTCCGATGACGTTCGCCTGGTGATTCAATCGGATTCTCAACTCTGGAAACTGCCCTGGTTGGCCTGGAATTTATTAGATTTGGACTCCCCGACGCCAGAAAAACAGGAACTCGGAATTGGGTTTAGTCCCGTTGAGTACCAAAAGCTAGAGGCGCTGAACCGGGGGGAAACCCCAGGGAATTCCGTGCGAATTTTGGCAGTGTTTGGCAGTGGAGAAAATCTCGATTTGGAACCGGACAGGATGGCCCTAAAGCAACTGGCCGATGCGGAAGTCGAAACCTTGAATGAACCTTCGGGGAGGGAATTAATTGAGAAAATCCGGGATGCGCAGGGATGGGATATTTTGTGTTTTTCCGGTCATAGTCAAACCCAAGGAAGGGATGGAATTCTTTATATTAATCAGACCCAAAGTTTAGAACTTCGGGAATTTCAAGAGGCGTTAAAGACAGCGATTAGTCGGGGATTGAAGCTGGCAATTTTTAACTCCTGTGATGGATTGGGATTAGCTCAAAAGCTGGCAACATTGACCTTGCCGGTGGCGATTGTCATGAAAGAACCTGTTCCGGATGCAGTCGCTCAATGCTTTTTAAAAGTGTTTTTGAGGGAATATGCTGCCGGTGTGCCATTATATACGGCAGTGAGGCGATCGCAAATCCAGTTAGAATCCTTTCACGACGAATTTCCCGGTTGTAGCAGCTTACCAATTATCTGTCAAAATCCGGCAGAAGTGCCCCCGACTTGGGCGGAGTTATCCCAACGGCAACCCATTGTCTCCCCGCCAGAAGTTTCACCCGAAATATCCCCTATTCCCAGGAAGAAATCGCCGACTCGAATCTGGCAAAAACTGGGTCGGATCTTAGGGACAAGTTTGGCGATCGCCCTGTTCGTCCTGAGCGCTCAATGGCATGGCAAACTCCAAACCTGGGAATTATCTGTTTTTGACCATTTAATGCGCCTTCTTCCCCCCGAACAAATGGATGATCGACTCTTAATTGTTGGGGCAGATGCTCGCGATCTTCGTCAGTATGGCTATCCTTTACCTGATGCTATTTTAGCAGAAGTCATCGCCAAAATCAATCAGTATCATCCCGCAGCGATCGGGCTAAACATTACTCGGGAAAACCCGATAGAAAATTCCAATTACCCTGGCGGACATCAGGATTTTCTGACCCAGATCAATTCTTCTAAAGATCATCTGGTTTCTGTCTGCTCTTATAGCAATCAGTTGGAACAAAGCACAATGCCTTTACCAGGTCTCCTCGATTCCGAACACCAAGTAGGTTTTATCGACGTATATCGGGATCAAGAGTTGACTCAAACTCAGGAAGTCCGGCGCTATATTTTATCCCGAAGTGATAATGCTGTTCCCTTAGAAACCCTTTGTCATACTCGGTTTTCTTTGGCCCTTCAATTATTTGAACGCTATTTAAAATATCATTCCCCAGTTGCTATCGATACCCCCGATGAAAATTGGAAATTTGGCTCTCTCTTAATTCCCGCCCTGGACAATCGCACAGTGGGATATCAGAACTTGAAAGGATATGGTCAAGGCAGTCAAATTTTGATTCGCTATCGTCATACGCTCAATCCCAATCAAATGGCTCCCCAAATTAGACTCCAAGATATCCTAGAAGAAACCCGTTTCTTTAAACCCGATAAAATCTCAGGCAAGGTCGTATTAATCGGCGTCACTGACCCCATCGAAGAGAAATTATTCTTAACCCCTTATGGTCAAGTAAACCAGTTAAGTCTTCACGCTCATGTCGTCAGTCAGCTAATCAGTGCATTTGAGGATACAGTAGTAGGAAAAAATCAGCGCCCTTTAATTTGGTGGTGGCCTCAATGGGTGAATATGCTATGGATATTAGGATGGTCATTCCTAGGCGGATTCCTCCTGTGGTTGTTTCCTCACCCCATCCACCAATGGATGGCGATGAGTAGTGCAATTCTGGGGTTATATGGAATATGTTGGTTGCTCTTAATTCAAGGGGGTTGGATTCCTTTGGTTCCGGCCCTACTCACCCTGGTTGCTCAGACTTTGATTGGGACGTTTTTGACCCTTTCTAAAATCAAGTCTTTGGCGTAATTTTTGATAACTTTATCCGGTCTGTTAATCATGATAAAACTGCTAATTTACTTGTTCGTTCCTTTGATGGTTTCCCTAGTCAGTCTCGGCAATGGAACCGCTGCCAACAGCACTGAACTCTGGCAAAAACCCCTGTCCCAACTGCCCGATCCACCGGATAGGGGAACACCGGAAGGAAATTCCGAACCCGCTACAACTCGGCCCGAATCCGTTTGTCCTCCGACGGATAAACCCCTAACGGCGATTAATCATGGCAGAGGTAGCGATCATACCCTTGCTGAATATCCCACCTGGTTTTTTTACAGTCCCTATACTCGGGAAACCGTGGGTTCCCTGGAATTTTTTCTCTATGATGAAATGGAACGCCGGACGATTTATCGCACCTCGATTCCCCTGGGTGAAACTCCTGGTATTCTCCAGATTAAACTTCCAGAACAGCCCAATTATGCCTTAGAGGTCAATCAAACCTATCGCTGGTATTTGACTGCCTATTGTTCAGAAAATCGCGATGAGGGTCCCGATGTAGAACTGGACGGTTGGATTTATCGCCGACCGATGACGGAGGAGTTGGCCGTTCAGTTAGAAAATACCACGATTTTGCCTTATTTGACCTATATGAAGGAAGGAATTTGGTATGATGCGGTCCGGGATATTGGGCAGATTTATGCGTCTAATCCACAAAATCAGACGTTTCAAAATGGTTGGGAAACCCTGTTACAAATGCTCGGGCGTGAGCATTTAATTCAAGCTCCTTTTCTGCGGTGAGAAACTGGGTTTCTTTCCAACCTCTGTGGTAATTAGACCTCTTGCAAAAAAAGGATTGATCCCCCCAACCCCCCTTCTTAAGGGGGGCTTTAAAGAATTTTGAAAGCGGTCTATTATCAGAAATTGACGTCAGAAACCCGGTTTCTGGTCCTCTAATTTACCGCCAATTTCCGACTAAAATATAGGGAGCCCAGGACCGGGGATTGCGATAATTTGGGCGTTTTAACAGTGCTTTTTGAGCGCGATGGAGTGCCTCTGCTTTGGTGACGCCGGACTGCATTAATTCCGTATAAAACTGTTCCATGAGTTGAATGGTGGAGTCGTCACGAACGCGCCAGAGTGTTGCTAAGGTGCTGGTGGTCCCGGCGCGGAGGGCTAATCCTGCTAATCCCAAGGTGGCGCGGTTGTCGCCATCGGCGGTTTCACAGGCACTTAATACCAGTAATTCAATGGGAGTTGCTGTATCGCGATCGCCCAATAATCGTTCCAAGTCATTGGGTCCAATTAATTCCCCTGTAGCACTATTGTCCCCATATAATAAAATATAAGTTTCCTGGGGATTTGAGCTGAATTTCCCATGAGTTGCCATGTGAACAATCGAAAAGGGCTGAATTGTTAACGCCCGTTGTAATCGATTGGGGGTGAACTGACCATTTAATAAAATTTGCGTGTCAACCAGATTGCGAATGTTTTCCAGTTCGTTGCGCACATTCAGAGGGGCAAAGTTTCTCTCTCCCACGGTTAACCCATCGGTGACACCAGTTGCTAAGACTTGGCGTTGCTGGGAAGATTTTTCTAGGTCAAAAATTTGCAGGTTGGGTAAGAGGGCCAAGGCATAGTTTTTTTCGATTAAATATTGCTGGTTGGCGGTATCGTACAAGACGGCAAGGGGAATATTTCTGAGTTCCCCATCGAGGACAAATACCAGGGTTTTTACATCAGGATTGCTGTCTAAGGCGGATTCGATGGGGGCGATTAATCCTTGATACAAAGGGCCTGAGTATCGGATTAAATCTTCTAAGGGAGAAGGTTGGACCAGATTTTCGCGAAGTGTCTTAATATTTTTTCGCACTTCTTCCCGAGAAAGGGCGGTGGTATGGCGGGATAAGGGTTGATGGGGTAATTTGAACAGAACTTCGATGCGATCGGGTAAGAGAATTGGATAAATCAGGGCGGAATCTCGCGTGATGTCATTGAGCGATCGCGCAAGTTGCTCCGATGCATCCTCTCCCTGAATATATGGATTCGTGAGATTACATTGCAGGAAGTTTTCCAGTTCCGCGAGTTGCAGTGCATCAATCAATTGAATCGCCTGTTGCAGATTACTGGGATTTTCATCGGCAGTTTGTAACAGCAAATCCACGAATCCCCGATACATCGGTTCGACATTATCCCGAAAGGAAAACTGCACATCGGCATTCACCGTTAACAAATCATTTCTGAGCAAATCCAGGGTGGTTACCGCATCACTGTAGTTGGCGATCGCCCCTCGCAAATCCCCAATTTCCGCCCGCAATCGTCCCAGTTGCCACTGCCACTGATATCTTAACTCGGCAGCATTCCGTTCCGTTGCTAATGCTAATGCCTTCTCGGTGAAGGTTGTTGCTTCTTCCCAACTGGCAGATGGGCGGTTTTTCGCCCCTTGTGCTAAGTCCTGATATTCATAGAATTGACCCAATAACCCCAAGGCAGCAGATTGTAAGCGCACATCTCCCAAGGTTTCCGCTTCGGTGAGGGCCGTTTGTAAAAGAGTCTCTATTTCTGCTCGGGAAACCGGGATATTTTCTACGGATTCACCCTGAATTAATTGACTGCACTGCATCACACTACAGGACAGGTTGAGTCGGGCATCAATTCGGGTTGGACTCAAGGGAATATCCGCTAGTTGTGCTTGAATTGTCTCAAATAATTGGCGAATTTCTCGGTCTGTGGTGTTGGCATCTCTTGACTCTAGTAGTAATCTGAGTTGATTCACCTGCGCTAAAAGTTTTACCCGGGGAAAAGGAGTAGTAACGAGGGCTTTTTGATAAGAAAAAATTGCCTGTTCTCGATAGCGTTTAGCTGCCGGTAATTCTCCATAATCTTGTTTTTGGGTGAAGAAGGCAGATTGGGTATTGGCTAAATAAAAGAGACTCAAACTTTGTTGGGCATTAGAATTGACTTGACCCGCTAAAGCTAAACTTTGTGTGAGCAGTTTCTCGGACTGTTCTAATTGCCCGATCGCCCGTAACACATTCCCCAAACTCCGCAAAGCAGTCCCCTGAATTTCTATGCTGCTTTCTCTTTCAAAACTGGCCAAAACTTGGGATAAATTAGCGGCAGTATCCAACTGATCGCAGGTAATATGTTCGGCCCCCACCACTTGCAGCAAAGTCTGGCACGATCGCCGATAATATCCCATCTGTTCTAACCCTTGGGATTGATTCAGCAACGCCCCCCGTTCTCCCAGTTTATCTCCCAATTTCCCATAGGTGACTGCCGCCTGTTCCCAACTTTGAAATGCCGCTTCTGCTTGGGCTAAATTCAGTTGTAAATGACCCCGCACATTCAAGGCAACCGCTTGGGCCATTGTGTCTC
>CAYUEH010000018.1:17892-19459 GCA_964442465.1 uncultured Laspinema sp.
GAGGAAACCGCGATGTTCCACAGGGAAAAGCTCAGGGTTAAGATAAATCCCAAAAATCCTAATAATAAAAGGCGAAATCCTCGGTTTAAAAAGGATTCCAACGCAGGGAAAAATACAGCCCGTTTTCTTGCCATGTTCTATCTCTTGAATCAATGTTCACTAACGGAATGCCCCAATCTAATCGCGCTTGCAAGGCATCGGAGACTTGCAATTGTAACCCTAATCCGGTAGAAATTAAAGTATTCTGGTCCGGATTGGGGCGATTGTCACTGTCCCAATTCCACCCGACTCCTAAATCGGCAAAAGGAATGATTTGTAAGCGGGTTTGCCATTGGGGAAGTTGGAGGATGGGATATTGAAATTCCAAGGAAGCAAATGCGCCATTATCCACCAGTAAGGCATCTTGTCGATAACCCCGAACGCTGTTAAATCCCCCAATGCTATACTGTTCTATGGGAAGTAGAGAACTGGTGGACAATTGTAAGTCACCGCGTAGAATAAATAAGGGATTCATTCGTTCTCCGGGGCGCGGTTCTCCGATGCGCCGGACCCACTGTCCTTGTCCTCGCCAGGAGAAGAATTGACTATCGGGGCCGTTGTCATTTTGGGTGGCATCAAATGCAGTTAATCCTAAGCTAAATTCTGACCGGGCGGCGAAGATTTGGCGGGAGTCTTGTCGTAAGGCATCTTGAAAGAATCGTAAGGCAGAAACGCGGGTTTCACCGTCTTCATTGGCCCCGGGAGAGAGGGGGAATTTGACGCCTAATAAGGAGGTTTCACTTTCCCTGCGGGAAGCGGTTAATCCGAGGGCGAATTCGGTGCGAATTAAGTCGGTGGCGTTGATGAGAGAGGTTTCGGGATTGGTAGGAGTAATTTTTTGGATTAAGGGGTGACGATAACTCAGTTCGTAGGTGCGAGAATTCGCTTCAATATCGACTCGATCAAAGGGGGGTTCGATGATTTCACTATCCCCTGTGCTATAGCGAAAACTGAGGGTATTATTGTTAGCAGTCAACGGGACCGCATAGCTAACGTCGATCGCCTGACTGCCATCGGTATTGGCATAATTCAAGCTGGCAATGTCACCGAGTCCTAACAAATTGTATTGGGTGAGTTGCGCTTGGCGACGCAGACTGCCGACGGAGGGCGATCGCCCGTTATCGATTGTGAATTGGGGGGTCAAAAATCTCGCACTTTCCACTCGGACTGAGAGTAAACTGGTATCCGGTGCAATGCCGGTGGCAAGTTCTGCTGTCAGGGTTTCCAGTCGCGGGTCAAATTGCAGCAGGTAGAGGGATTCTAAGAGGGTTTCAGCATTGACGAGATCTCCCGGTTGTAATCCCAGACGGTTGCGAATATAAGAGGTATAAGATTCGTTAAGGCGATTACTGCCTATGATTTCGATGTCTTCCAGGCGGTTTTCCACAACTTGGAGAGTGACAACGCCATTGCGGACGATTTGAGGCGGAATGAAGGCCCCAGAACCGATATATCCCTGTTGCTGATACCAGGTGGAAATTGCTGTTGCTGCTTCTTGGAGTTCGGCAAAGGTGAGGGTGCGATCGCG
>CAYUEH010000018.1:19559-23440 GCA_964442465.1 uncultured Laspinema sp.
CCGCGATCGCCGATCCGGATTCCCGTTGCCGCAATTCTGGGGATTGCCTGGGGTGGGATTTGATTCTGAATCCTTTCCCCGAGAGAGTTTCCGGGTGCATCACCTTCCAGGAATCGCCAATCTTCCCAGGTGTTACTCGGGGTGAGAGTATCCGTGGGACTGGGGGGAATGCCACCTTTGCCGGTTTCCAAAAACTGGCTATTTTCGACAATTCGACAAGGGTCGCGATCGATGAGTGCTGCTACATCTACAATGTTATTGTCTAATTCCACCACACCGCGACTGGGGTCGATGTCGGGAGTTGTGAGGTCAACTTGTCCGCTTAAGGCGGGATCCGTGCGAGAAATGGCGGTAATATCGCTGGTATTGGGAAGGTCCAAACTGGGGTCAAATTGCGTTAAATCGCCATCGAAGAGGGTGTCTAATTCGGATCGGTTTCGGGTCGTCAATCCAAACAGTGCTTGTGCATCAATGGCGATCGCACCCCCACTCCCCTCAAAGGCATTGGCAGAAATATTGCTATTTTCCAAAGCAGCAATAATCTCCGTATTGATATTAATATTTCCCCCATTTCCCGGCAAGTTAGCAGTCCCAGCAGTCGTAGAAATTTGACTGCCTTCGCGCATCAAAATGGTATCCGCTTGCAGTTGCAAATTTCCTCCTTCTCCCGAGGCCGTTTCCGCAGAAAACCGGCCCGCATTGAGGTTAAATTCAGAACTTGTTACCTGCAAATTTCCGGCAGAACCCCCACCAAAACGGGCATCAACGGCAATTTTTGCCCCTTCTGAAATATTCACTTGTTCAGCAGCAATATTCAACGTTCCGGCATTACCCGGTCCCGTGGTTGTCACAGTGACCCGACTGGGTAATAACCCATCAGCATCTTGGGTGGGTAACGGTTGAATCGGAGGAAAATTGGACTTTCCAGAAATATCTAATTCGGAGGTTTCCAGGGTAACTGAACCGCCTTGTCCGTCGGTAAAAGTATCCGCAGAAATTGCTCCCCCTTCTCCCAGCAGAATCCGATTGGCAAAGACAACGATATTCCCCGCATTTCCCCCTGTATTAAAGTTTAAAATTGGTTCGGGCGAGTCGGGAGTAAACTCTACAAAAGGTTGGGATTGACTAAATAAACCACTGGAAAATCCGGTGGAATCTGTGCCAATAATTTCTAGGGTTTCGGCAACGTTGACCGTTAATCTTCCTCCCTGTCCAAATGCTTGGGTACTAACGGAAATTTGCCCTCCTTCTTGTAGGGTGATGTTTCCGGCATTAATTATCACATTGCCGCCTGGAACTTCCCCTTGAGTAACCGCAGTAATTTCCGCGCGATCGCCGATGAGTAACCGTCCCGTGGACACATTAACATTTCCCGCTTGTCCAGTGGAAATTGGTGCAACAAAAGTGGCAATTCGAGTGGGTGCAAACTCACCGCGTGGGTTCGTTGCACCGCCGGTCATTTCTAATAATCCGGTATTGTTAATTGTCACTGTTCCGGAATTGCCAAACGCTAAAGTGGCCGCCGAAATTGTGGCCCCATCTCTGAGGATGAGGCGATCGCTATTAATCGTGATATCCCCGGCAGTTCCCGTGGCAGGAATGGGGTTAATTCGTCTGAATTCCACTCCACTCAACAAGCTACTCGGACCCACCGGAGAAAATCCCCTAATTTCAATTTCACGGGCGGTAATGGCTAAATTTCCGCCTCTTCCTGCACTATAGGTACTGGTTAAAATTTGTGCGCCATCGGTGAGGGTCAAACGATTGGTTTCCAGGGTTAAGTTACCGGCATTTCCCTCCCCTTCAGTTTGATTAAAAATACCCGCAGCGAAGGCATTGGGCGGAGAATCCGGGGGCGTTGGAAAGAGGAGAAATCCCCTCATTTCGATTTCGTTCGCTTGAATTTTGACATCTTGTCCCGATGCAGAACCATAGGTACTACTTGTGATGCCAGAATTTTCTACAAGCAGGCGATCGCCTCGGACTTGAATCCCACCGCCACCTCCACGAGAGTTAGGAAATCCAGGAGGCAAACTACTCGCATCCACCACAGAATTATTCACCAGTTGAATAGAACCGGGTTGAATGACTGCCTGATAATCTAAGGAAAATCCGGTATTATTTGGGACTAAATTTACTGAACCCTCAACCACACCCCCGAGTTCAATATTCCCTTCAAAGGCAGCGAGATTGCCATTATTTAAAACAACCTCTCCCCCCACCAATCCTAAACTCTGTCCCGGGGAAACGGCTAATCCTAACGGTGCTCCGATACTATTGTTGGGAAATTGTTCCGGACTCGCCTGAGATTGATTAACAATGCGCCCTGTATTATTAGCAAATTGTAGTTGGGTGGGAATGCTAATCGTTAATAAGGGAGGATTTGCAGCAATATCCGTACTAAAAATACTACCATCGGCAAATTCAATACTATTGGCCGTAGTTGCTAGAAATGAACCGCCGATTTGGAGTTGAGCGTTGGGTCCAAAAATGATTCCATTAGAATTGATTAAAAATAAATTTGCGGGACCATTGGTTTGCAGAATTCCATCAATATTAGAAGGATTACTCCCGGTGATGCGGGAAAAGATATTTTCTAGGGTTAAATTATGATTAAAAAATGCAGTTTCCCCCGTGAGCACGGAAAACTGGTCAAAACTATGAAATAAATTGTTACCTCGGACCGTTCCTCCTTCAATAATTAGGGTATTTCCCTCGGTGAACACTGTCGTGGGTTGAGGAAGGGTCGCATCCGGGACGATTTGAGCGATTGCAGAAGGGGCGATCGCCAGGTATCCCCCCACCAGACTGCTCAAAATCCAGCATCCGGTCAAAACATTCGGTTTCATGCACCATGAACTTAGAGAGACCGATACTGATTATAGGGCAGGTTGGTTATCAAATTGCGATCGGCTCTCCACAATTGATCTATAAAAATTAGCGCCCCTTCTCCCGGCCCGAGATTCAATCAACCCGAATGTCAAAGCTGGATATGATACCATAGTAAAGGGCTAAAATAAATTTAGGTTTGTCCTGGTTGTCCCGTCATTAAAAAACAGCTAAAACTAGAAATTTGGAGGAATATCTGATGCGGTTTAAGTATCCAACTCAGCAAAGTGACCCCCCACTTTCTCCCCGAGAAACCCTACCGACGATGTATGATTTACCGAGTGAAAACCCGGAGGAACCTGGATTGCCAGACGAATTTCACGACCTACAACCGGAACTATTGCGCCAGACGTTTTGTTCGCCGAAATATGACAGCAGTCGGACTTTTAGCGCCAGTGACATGAACCTTTATTATGATGTTCATCACCAGAATTGGTATAAACGACCGGATTGGTTTGGGGTCGTGGGAGTTCCGAGACTCTATGACGGAACCGACTTGCGCCTGAGTTATGTAATCTGGCAAGAAGGAATTGCACCAAAGGTAGTCGTGGAATTACTCTCACCGGGAACCGAAGACGAAGATTTGGGGAAAACCACGCGCCAATCGGATAAACCTCCAACGAAATGGGAAGTTTACGAACAGATTTTGCAGGTTCCCTATTATGTTGTTTTTGATCGCTACTGTGATCATTTAAGAGGGTTTCGGTTAGTGGGGGGGGTTTATGAAGAAATTACCCTCAAAACACCCCAAATTTGGATCAGTGATTTAGAGTTGGGGTTGGGATTATGGAAAGGAAGTTATAGCGGGATTGATCGCCTTTGGTTAAGGTGGTGTGATCTGGATGGAAATTGGATTCCCACCCCCCATGAACGGGAATTGGCCGCGCAACAACAGTTACAAAAGGAACGTGAACGCGCCGATCGCCTGGAACAACTACTGCGATCGCGTGGCATTGACCCGGATAGTTTAATAGAAGGGTAGAGTGAATACT
>CAYUEH010000019.1:0-22891 GCA_964442465.1 uncultured Laspinema sp.
CCGAAACCCGTTGCCCCAGAACTGTTATACCCCTTATCTTTCTCCGTCCAAACTGGCCCTGCAATATCTAAATGTGCCCAGGGGGTTTTCTCCACAAATTGCTTGAGGAAGAGAGCCGCAGTAATGGAGCCACCGGGACGCGGCCCGGTATTTTTCATATCCGCGTGCAGGGACTTCAATCCCTCAAAATAGGACTCTTCCATCGGTAACTGCCAGAACTTTTCTCCAGCAGTTTTAGCAGCAGTGAGCAACTGATTCGCTAACCCTTCATCCGTACTCCACAACCCGGCAATATCATTACCGAGAGCAACCACACAAGCGCCGGTGAGGGTGGCTAAATCCACGATCGCATCCACCCCCAGTTTCTCCGTAAACACCAAGGCATCCGCCAGGGTTAAGCGACCTTCCGCATCGGTATTATTCACCTCAATGGTTTTACCATTAGAAGCGGTGAGGATATCTCCTGGGTGCATCGCCCGACCACTAATCATATTTTCCGTCACCGCAGCGATGAAGTGGACCTCGACATCGGGTTTTAATTGACCGATCGCCTTCGCCGCGCCAAACGTTGCAGCAGACCCCCCCATATCCATCTTCATCGTTTCGATGCCACTGCCGGTAGGCTTAATATTCAGCCCCCCCGAGTCAAAGGTCAAACCTTTACCCACGATCGCCAATTTCCGCCGGGGTGTCCCTTGGGGTTTGTAGGTCAAATGGATAAATTTCGGAGGCATTTCCGACGCTTGCGCCACCCCGAGAAACGCACCCATTCCCAGGTTGGCACAATCTTCCTGTTCCAGGATTTCCAGGTCCAAACCATATTCAGCCGCCAGTTCCTCTGCCGTTTCAGCCATTGACATCGGCGTGACAATATTAGAGGGGGCCGCCACCAACTGCCGTGCTAAATTTACCCCACTCGAAATTTGTAACCCTCGGGTAATTGCAGCTTGGCGATCGCCTAAACCGAGCAATTCCACTCGTTCCAGGGGCGATCCCGTTTCTTCCGGGTCCGACTTAAAGCGCAAATCCTTAAACAGGGCTAATTCTATCCCTTCAGCAGTCGCCTGGGCCGTGGTATCCGGGTCATTATTCCATACCGGCAGATCAATCCCCAGGGTTTTGCACTTTTCTTTACTCGCCACCTTAGCAGCAGTCCCAGCAGCACGTCGCAAACTATCCACACTCAGGGAATCGGACTTGCCTAACCCCACCAAAATAATCTTGCGGATGGCACTGCCACCCCCGACGCGAGTTACGGCGCTACTATTGTCCTTGCCTTTAAACTCCACCTCGGCGATCAGTTCGGCGATCGTCCCGCCTAGCTTGTCATTGAGCTGACCTAATTCCCCGGTGATTTCCGTCGCCTCTTCAAACACCCCAATGGCTAAGGCGTCTCCAGACCAGTCCAACCGTGGCGTTTCTATTCCTTGAAATTCCATTCCTAGTCCTGAATAATGTAATACTTCGCAACAATACCAGTATGGATCGAGATTGACCTTTCCATAGAGGGGTTATAGGGGTTGTACCTGGTCAGGAAAAGAGTCCCCTAAGTCCTGAAGGCGATCGCCTTCAAAGGCAAGAATCATCCTCAGATGAGACGGGTTGATCAGAACCGCCCTAATTTTTCCGCAGAACCAAGGTTTCTTTGCGTAAGTCTTGCCCAACATAGTAACCTGGAATTGAACTTCTATTTTTGGACATAAACTAGGAGCATAATCTGTGGTTTCCGAAGCCTCTAAACAGAGAGCCGAACCGTTATCAACACGAACAAATCCCCCCGCGCTCTGCGTATCTCAAACCGAACCCGTGCGGGATCCGGAACTGTTAGCGCAGGCCCTACGACACAAATTAAAAAACTTGACCGGGGCAATGGGTGAAATCGTGATGCCTTGCATCCCCGCCATGATCGATGAACATCTGAAGCTGGTCATCGGAGTGATGAAAGGGCTTGGGCAAACCCTCAACGACGAACAAATTCAGTCCTTGAAGAATTCCTTGTCCACCCATCTAGCGGAGGGTTTTCGGGCCTCTCCCCATGCTCGTCTGAGCGTCAAATTTAGCCCACCGAGTCCCACAGAAGGGTTAACCAGTGGGTTAAAAATCACGGCGAATATTCATACCTCATCCCTAGAAGAAAAATATGATGGGTGGGTGAAAAATCGCAGCGGTCCCTTATTTGGACCTCATGCCGATGCCAAAATCATTGATGTGGCTGCCACCTTCCCGGACAAGGAACAGGCCCCGATTCTCGATGTAGGTGCCGGGACCGGACGCAATACCTTCCCCTTAGCCAGACAAGGACATCCGGTGGATGCGGTGGAACTCACCTCTGTATTCGCCCAGAAACTTTTAGCCACCGCCGAGAGTGAAGCCTTGCCAGTGCGGATTTTCCAGGGGAATATTCTTGACCCCAATCTGAATTTACCGCCGAGTTACTATAAGTTAGCCGTGGTTTCGGAAGTGATTTCCCACTTTCGCAATATTAATCAGGTTCGCATCCTCCTGGCCAAATTATCTGCGGGACTAGAAAGCGGTGGATTGTTGCTGTTTAATGTATTCTTGCCCATTGAGGGATATGAACCCGACGAAACCGTGCGTCAAATGTCCGAGGTTGTCTGGTCCTACCTGCTCACCCGGGATGAACTGAAGTTGGCAATGGCAGGACTGCCTTTAGAAATTCTCTCGGAAGAGTCGGTGTATGAGTATGAGCAAGCTCATTTGCCCTCGGAAGCATGGCCCCCAACCTGGTGGTTTATCAGTTGGGCAACCGGGCGGAATATTTTTCCATTCGCGGCGACCCCCCCAGTGGAGTTACGCTGGGTTCTATGTCGGCGCAAATAAGAGTTGAGGGCGATCGCCAACGCGCTTGAGATTTCCATTAAAGGGCAATAGGCAAGGTTTAAATTTCTAACCAAAGTTTTTTAAACTTACTCATTTTTTCTGCTATCATCAGGCTATGAGTAAGTTTAGTATTTCCGAAGCCGCCAAAATCAAAGGAGTATCACCATCTACATTAAGACGTTGGGAATCAGAAGGGAAATTAATCCCTGAGCGCACCGCGTCTGGTCACCGGAGATACTCTATGTCTCAATTGCTCGGTGTTGAATCTCATAGAGCGTACACAATCGGTTATGTACGAGTCAGTAGCCACGACCAGAAACAAGACCTAGAACGTCAAAAGTCCATTATTGAATTGTTCTGCGCTCAAAATGGTTGGGAACATGAAATTATCCAAGACTTAGGCTCTGGGATGAATTACAGTAAGCGTGGATTAAAGCGTCTTTTGCGGTTAATCACATCCGGTGAAATCGACAGACTGGTTCTTACCCATAAGGATAGGTTACTTAGATTCGGCGCTGAACTGGTGTTCAGTATTTGTGAGCAGTTTGGTGTAGAGATTGTCATTATAAATCGGACTGAGGATGCCAGTTTTGAGGAAGACTTAGCCACCGATGTTTTAGAAATCATTAACGTGTTTTCTGCTCGTCTTTATGGGAGCCGAAGTTGCCAGAATAAAAAGATTGTTGAGGAGTTAAAAAAAGTCAGTGAAGAGCTTTAAAACCAAGCTAGACTTAAATAACAGACAACGAAGGCCCATGGCGAAACACGCGCCTTGCTGCTCGACACCCTTGGAATTGGGGACTCGCTACCTGCAAGGAAATATCAGCAGCCGGAGGTCAACTCCCAAGCGCCATAGACTTACACAATAGATTAGTAGCCGAGGTCAAAATCCTGGGTACTATGAGGTCTTCAAATGTAGCCCTCCCCAAGCCCGGAGTGACCTAAATAATCAAGCGTTTAAGCGAGTTAGGCAATGTCATTGCGAACGGGTTTACCCAAGTTTAATAAAAAGAACGAAGAGGATAGTTTTTACCAGGAAGGAAGCATTAAAATTTCCGGTTATTGGGTAAAGCTACCTCGGATGGGTTGGGTAAAAAGCCATGAAGAGTTACATATCGTCAATCCCCAAAATGTCACGATTAGTAAACGGGCAGGGGGTTGGTATATTTCCTTCAAAATTGATGGGAAACCCCAGACCACTCCCAAAGTAAGGGAACTCCAAACAATAAAGTCTTCAAAACGTTCCTTCGTCGTTACGGATCAACGGAGTAGGCCCGTCAATGTCAGAATCAATGCGCAGGCCCCAGGGGCGCAATGCGCAGGCCCCTACACTTCCTTTCAGTTGAACAGTTGGATGATTTAGATTTTGCAATCCCCTAAGAGAGCGGATTGGGGTAGATGTAGGAATCAAAACTCTGGCCACCCAAGCGATGGGACCACTTATCCCAACCCAAAAGCCTATCCCCCGGGCCAAAAAAAGTTAGCCCAACTCCGCCAAAGAGCTAACTCGCCGTCAAAAAGGAGGTAAAATCGAGAAAAAACTCAACTCAAGTTAGCGATCGCCCACCGACGCATCGCCGATATTAGAGCCGACCATTTACAGAAGTTAACAACTTACTTAGCCAAAAACCACGGTGAAGTAACAATCAACAACTTAAATGTGTCAGGGATGCTCAAAAATCACCAGAAAAGCCGGTGCTATCGCTGATGGTGGGTTTGATGAGTTCCGTCGCTTTCTGGAGTACATAAGCGAGTGGTATGGGAGCAAATTAACCCCGCTGGACCCCTGGTATCCCAGTTCACAGATCGGTTCCAACTGCGGACACCGACAAAAAATGCCACGGCACATTCATACAGGATGACCGTCCGAACTGTCACATCTCAATCGATCGTGACTTAAATGCGTCAATTATTTTGGATTCCGCGGATAGTTAAGCCCTGTAAGCAAGCGTGATGGAAAGGTCTGCGGAGATCCAAGCGAGGAACTCAACATCATACAATTAAGTTTGAGTAAGTTTTAGCGAGCGGTAAGAAGCATCCGTTGAGCTTCATCAGACCATCTCAGTTTGACGACCCCCAGCTAGATTCGTCGTCGGGTCAACTCAGGGGACTCGATCCACCAAATTCTCAAGGAAAAAATTAAAATAAGGCTGTTGCAGCTCAGGGACGGGGAAACTTGATGTTTAGAAAAAAGCAAAGATCCAACAACAAAGTAACGATAGCCGTTGGCATTGGGCTATGGATTTTGTTAATCGGTGCTGCTGTACCCATGAATAAATGGATCGAATGGAGTCAGAAGACTCCACAACTCCTGACATTCGGGGGAAAGCTCAGTCACCAGTCGGCAGTGAAACCTTTGGCGCTGATGCCTGCGGAGCAAAGAGCAAGTCAGTTAGAACAGTTGGCAATCAATGGAGAAGGTCTCGATCGCGCCCAAGCTCGTTATGTGTTAGCCAATGATTTACTCGCACAAGGGCAGGCAGCCAAGGCCCTGGAATGGCTCCAAGACTTAGAAAATGACTATGGGCTCCTCGCCCCCTACATTTTGTGGAAACGCGCTCAGGCGTATGAACTGAGCAATAATTCGGCCCAAGCGCAGGCAACTTGGACAGAATTGCTCTTGGAGTATCCCGATTCCCCGGTGGTGGTTGAAGCACTCTATGCCTTGGGTGCAAGCAACCCTCAATATTGGGATCGGGCTCTGGAGAGCTTCCCCGCTCACCCGAAGAGTATGGAAATTGCTCAAAGCCGCTTAAAAGAAAATCCGAATAGCCTGGATTTATTATTGCCGATCGCCAACCACGGCTTTTACCTGGACAATTACAAGTCCCATCTGCAAAAACTGACCAGTCAATATCGCGATCGCCTCACCGCAGAAGATTGGGATGCGATCGCCTTTGGCTATTGGGAAAAACAAGACTATGGCAAAGGTGGAGAAGCCTACGCTTTCGCCACCTGGACTCCCCAAAGCGCTTATCGTCTCGCCAGAGGACGTCAGATCTCCGGGGATAATCGCGGGGCTATCTTAGCCTACAAACGACTCTTCGTAGACTTTCCCGACAGTGAAGAAGCCAGTATGGGGCTAGAGCGACTGATCACCTTGGTCGAACCCAAAGAAGCCCTAACTTATATTGACGAACTGATTAACCGCTTTCCCAACAAAGCTGGAGAAGCCTTCTTCGCCAAAGCAAAAGTCCTAGATGAACTCGGAAGCCTCAGTGCAGCCAAAGAAGCCCGGGACAAGGTGCTCAGTGAGTATAGCAATTCCGAAGGAGCCGCTGAACTCCGATGGAGTTTAGCCCAACAAAGTGTAGCCATCAGCAAGTTCGAGGAAGCGCGGAAGTGGGCCTTGGAACTCCTTGAGGAAAACCCCGATAGCGAACTGGCTCCGGAAGCGGGGTTCTGGGCCGGAAAGTGGGCGCAGCGCCTGGGGTTGAGCAAGGAAGCTCGCCAAACCTATGAAACGGTCTTGTTTAACTATACCGAATCCTATTATGCGTGGCGATCTGCCGTGTTGTTAGGATGGGATGTGGGTGACTTTACAACCGTCCGTTCTCTGACTCCGGCGATCGTCGGTCAAACTGAACGAGTTGAAATCCCAGCCGGATCCGATGTCCTCAAAGAACTCTATCTCCTCGGCCAAGATCAAGATGCCTGGACCCTCTGGCAGGTCGAATTTACCAACCGCCGGGAACCCTCAGTTCCCGAGCAGTTTACCGATGGGTTGATTCGCCTCGGAATTGGAGATAATCTCGATGGAATCTTTATGTTGTCCAGTCTGCGGTGGCGAGACAAACCCGAGGACCAAGAGCAGTACAAACAAATCAAGGCAAAACCTCATTATTGGGAAGCTCTTTATCCCTTCCCTTATGTTGATCTGATCGAGAATGCCTCTGAAAAACAACAAATGAATCCCTTGTTGGTGACGGCATTAATGCGCCAAGAGTCCCGATTTATGCCAAAAATTCGGTCTTCCGTGGGTGCAGTCGGGTTGATGCAGGTCATGCCAGAAACCGGGTCCTGGGTGGCCCAAAGCATGAATCTCAAAAATCACAACCTAGAAAAACCCGAGGATAATATTAACATCGGGACTTGGTATTTAGCTTTTACTCACAGTCAGTATAAAGATAACTCGATGTTAGCGGTGGCAAGTTATAATGCTGGATCCTCAAATGTAGCCTCCTGGATCGAACGATTTGGATTCGACGATCCTGATGAGTTCGCCAACCAGATTCCTTTCCCCGAAACCCACGGTTACGTCAAGCACGTTTTTGAGAACTACTGGAATTATCTGCGGCTATACAGCCCCGAAATTGCCAAGAAACTCAGACAATAAATTTCCCCCCTGTTCCTGTGGTGACCTCCCCCCGAACCCGGCCAATCTTACCCAGTGGACCACCAACCGGCACGATTTGGGGGGAGTATTCTTTTAGACAAAGGACGGGATCGGGAAATATACGGATGTCCAAACCCTTCAAAACGGGCTAACTTAGTGATGGAAAATCGACTCAAGAGCGGCTACTTATGATATTGGAGTCTTTAGGCTGTGCAAAAATTGCTGGTGAGTTAGCCGCGCTAATGCAGCAAAAAGTGACGGGGACATGGCTCGTTGTCGCTCAAGAATGCACTGGCTCTGACCACCCCCCGGATCCTGGGCCTAAACCCCTTCCCAGTCGCCCCCCAGGGCGACCGAATCCGTCCTCGGGGAAAGACCGCTTGACCCCGACGGCAAATAGTGATTCGTCCACGGTTCGTCCAGGTAAGGCTCCACCCTCCCCTCCCTCCCCCGAGGAACGCCAGTGGCGATTTTACCTGATTATGGGCCGGTTACTCTACATTACTGAAAGTGTTCACCGGGTCCGTCGGTGGTCCAGGGCTCTGCGCCAACACTGCCCCAAGTTCGTGGTCGATCCCCAAGATGTGGCCCAGGGAGAACCTTGGGAATTTCAACTTCTGCAACCGGGAATGGACCAACATCTGATCAGTCCCACTCATGCCAAAGCCCTGATTCGCACGAGTAGTTTAGAAGCCTTATTTAACCTGGCTAGCTATGGCAAAATTAGCACCCATTGGCACCCCCTACCCCTGGAGTCTTTACAGATCCCCAGCAACATCGCCCTCTCTGCCTTGGATGTGGCCCAGGTGTTTCAGAAGGCTGAACAGCTCTGGGAACAGTGGGAACAACTCGGGTTACACTACATTAGCCCCGACTTGTCCCCGGTATTAAGCCATCCCACTCAGCTCAAACAACAAGTCAGTTCTCAGTCATTTTTGACCCTCAACACCCTCTTCAACGGTGAAAATACGATTTGGGACCTGGCGATCGAGCGCAAGCAATCCATCGTGGGCGTGACCCGAACTTTACATCATTTTGTAGAACAGGGTAAAATCTGTCTACAAACCGTGTCCGATTGGCCTTCCCCTCTGGAACAGTGGCGCATCGTTCGGGCGGCGGTAGCCCCCAAAAAACCCTTGATTGCTTGTATTGATGATAGTCCCCTGGTTTCCGAGGTCCTCGCTCGTATTCTCCAACCTGCCGGTTACGATACGATCGCCATTCAGGACCCCATGCAAGGGGTGGCTATCCTCTCGGAGAAAAAGCCGGATTTTATCTTTTTAGATCTGGTGATGCCCCAGACCAATGGCTACAATCTCTGCAATTTTTTACGTCAAAGCAACCTCTTTCGCGAGACCCCGATTGTCATCCTCACCAGTCAGGATGGCATTATTGACCGCACCCGGGCCAAATTAAATGGGGCTTCAGATTTTCTCAGTAAGCCCCCCGAGGCGGAAAAGGTGCTACAAATGGTTGAAAAATACCTGAAATGCTCCGATCGCCCGAACCCCCTCCCTGACATGGGGTTCCCGGCCCTGGCATAACGGATTCCCCGGGCGATCGCCCCAGGGGCCTCTGTCTCCCCATGACCACTCCCTCTCTCAACTTCAGGGTTTCTTTTGCTCTCCTGTGCGATGAGATTCATGGACCCAGACTCCTGTCTCGGAACCCGCGATCGCCTCCAGGCTCAATCTGGGTCTGGCGCGAATCCCCAGAAAACCGCTATAACAATAGAATAGGGTCTGTACTGAACTGATCCCTGAACGTTTGATCTGAATCTGGTCCCTGCTCATCCGAGCCAATCCCGAGCAACATGGGAATGGGTTCCTTTGAATCAAAGGCGATCTCACCCTACCCCGGCGTTTTCCTCCCATCCCTGGTATTCGCCTTTCTTCAGACTGACTTCTACACCCCTAACTTGCCTCTCAAAATTTCTATAAATAAATGAGTGAAGTTTTAATACAACTTTTTGTCCAACTGATTTCTAACTATACGGGTTTACGCATCAGGACTCAAGACCAAGAGGCTTTATGTCGTAAACTTGGGTCTCGAATACGCTCCCTTAAATTATCCTCCCCTGAAGAGTATTATCAGTTACTACAGGGAGCCATCGACCCCAGTCATTCCTTTTCAGCAATCGCCGCTCAAGGAGAATGGAGAGAACTCATCACCCTTTTAACCACTGGGGAAAGTTATTTTTTTCGAGATAGCGGTCAATTTTGGCTCCTTGAAAATGTCCTTCTCCCAGAAGTGATTGCTTATCAACGACAAGTTAGTAGATCCCCGGGAAATTCCAAACCCTCCCTACGGATTTGGAGTGCTGGATGTTCCACCGGAGAAGAACCCTACTCTCTGGCAATTCTGCTCACCCAACTGATTCCCGACTGGGAAAACTGGAATCTTTTTATCTTAGGAACGGATCTCAATCACGAGTCGATTGCTCAAGCCAAACAAGGACTATACAGCCCTTGGTCATTTCGGATGGTAGAACCTGAGCGCCTTCCCCAATATTTCCAGCAACACAAGAACCAATGGAAAGTCCAAGAAAAATATCGCAGGTTAGTCACTTTTAGGGTGGGGAATTTAGCCCGCGATCGATTTCCAGATTTGTCGAGTGATCTCGCTGAAATAGATTTAATTATCTGTCGAAATGTCTTTGTCTATTTTGAATACGCGGTAATCGGGGAAATTTTAGAAAAATTTGCCAAAACTCTCCGACCCTGTGGATACTTGATGACGGCTCATGCCGAACTTCACGGACAGAATTTAGAACAGTTTAATCCGAAAGTTTTTGCCCAGTCTGTGGTTTATCAACGCCGAGATAACTCTTCCATTAAGATCCCCGTCTCTCCCTATCAAGGGTATAAACTGCCTTCCTCCATCCCCTCCCCCCCCTCCTTTGGGATCGCTACCTCTAGAAAATTGAATCCACTCAACAACAAAATAACCGGGCATAAAACTAAACCGCCACTCTATCGGTCCAGCAACCCGGCCCCCGACCTGATTCTTAAAAACTCTGACGTCAGTCTCCTGTTGCAAAAGGCTGAAACCCTCTTTAATGCGGACCGCTTAGACGAATCACTCCAGACCTTTCAACATATCGTTCGATTGCAGCCTCGACATTTTCAAGCCTATTATCTGATTGCTAAAATTTATGCTAACTTAGGAAACTATCACCAAGCCGAACGCTATTGTCAACAAGCTATCTCCATTGATGCCCTGTCGGTTCAACCTTACTACATCATGGCTCATATTGCGGAGGAAAAAGGAGAGTTAGAGCGAGCCAAATATTGGTTGAAACGAATTCTTTATTTAGCTCCGCTTTCTCTATCAGCTTACCTGGAACTAGCCGCAATTTATGAACGAGAATCTGACCTAAAGAGAGCTAATAAAATGCGGAGAACTGCTTTAGAAATATTGGATACGTTGCCTAATGATTATTCCCTGGACCATGCAGAAAAGATGAGTTCAAGTGACTTGAAAGACTATTTAATGAAAACTCTTAAAAATCAGGAATAAAGCGGGAGAACATGAAGGTGAGCGAACATCACTCTTATTTAATATTTAGCTTAAATGGGTCACGGTATGGGGTGACGACCAATGCCGTGCAAGAAATATTTTTTTTACCGGCATTAACTCCCATTGATGAAGCCCCTCGGGACATTGTGGGGGTGGTAAATCTGCGGGGAGAAATTTTACCCGTGATGGATTTAAGTTTAAGGTTCTTTCAGCGATCGCTCGATTACCAGATTACAGATAGCATCATCGTCATTGAGTGGCAAACCGTCAAAGTAGGGCTGATTGTCAACCAAGTTCATGAAGTGCAAGACATTCCCTTCGAGGAGATCTCCCCCCAAATTGCTTATGGACGACACAACGGCACTCCCTCCCACCATTACATCACCGGAGTCGCCAAAAACCTCTCAGAATTGGTGATGCTAGTCAACCCCGAACAATTAATTCAATACTCCGGTTCTTCAGACACCCCCCCATTGGAACTCAACGGCACCGAGATATCCAGTACCCCAACCTCCGTTCAGAAAGACCGCCGATTCTGTCCCCATGCCACTCCCGAAGAAATGGCACTGTTTCAGGAGCGGGCCGACAATTTAATGAAACTCACCGAAGGGGAAGATTTTACCGGATTAATGCCGATCGCCGTAATTGGGTTAAACGATGAATATTTCGGTCTGGATCTCAATGTAGTGCGGGAATTTACCGACATTCGAGAAATCACCCCGATTCCCTGCTGTCCCAGTCGGATCCTCGGCAACATGAACCTCCGGGGTGAAATCGTCACCTTAATCGATATTCGCGAAACCTTAAACCTCCCCATCACCCGTGCCATTGGCGGCAGTAAGGTGATGGTTGTTCATATCGATGAACTCGTCGCCGGGATTGCCATCCAGGAAGTCTGCGACGTCATGTATCTGCACCCATCCAAAATTGCCCCAGTACCTGCCGCCATTCACTCCAATAATGATGAATACCTCCGAGGTACAGCACCCTATCGGGAGAAAATGATGAGCTTGCTCGATCTGCCTAAAATTCTCACCGATGGAGAATTAGAGGTCAATGAAGAACCCTAATTCTTCCTGGAGTTGGGGTGACTCCCTGCCTTCCTGAGCTCAAAAACACTCTGGGGAGAGACTTAGGGACAGAACCCTGACCCGGTACAACACCGAACCAGGGACAAGAGGCCCCCAAGGCCCAAAAATTAGTTTTCTTCAAATCCACCTCTATTGCAAGTTTTAATTGAATATTCTTCCTTCTGAATTCTGGATTCTCGGGTTTAACGAATGAATAATCACAAGATGTTTTGTTGGTTGCACCGACGGATCTATGTTCAACCCGTTAAAACTAAAAACCCGGATTTTACTGGGATATTCAGTGCCGTTATTGCTGTCCCTTGGCTTTGCCGCAGTGATTTCCGGCCAGACCCAGACCCTCCAACAAAAACTGGACACCGATGCGGCAGGACAACAAATCCTGGACAACTCGGAAAACATGGTTTCTGGCCTTTCCCAGATGCAGCGTTATAGTGCCAGCTTTTTAGTCAATCCTGAAGCTGATTTTTTAGTTGAATACGAAAAAAAATCTCAATTATTTGAAGAGTCTCTTGAATACCTCGAACAGGATCTTGAACACCCCGATTTGCAAATTCGCTTAGATAAGATCAAAGAATTAGGAAATCAAATCGATAGTTTGAATCGATATTTGATGACTTTAACACAAACTCAAAGAAGAGACCAAGCCATTCGAGCTTTTGCAGCAGCAGAAAGTCGCAATCTTGCCCTAGAAATCACTCAAGCTCTGGATGATTTTATGGCGGTTCAAAACCAGCTTCAAGTGGGTAAGGTCGAAGCCACTCATCTTGCGATCGGGGTATTAAATGAGTGGGTGTGGGTGGGGAGTGTGGTTTTAGTCCTGTTCACCCTGATGATTTCTACTGCCTGGACTTATCGAATCGTCCAGGCGATCGCCCATCCCCTGCTTTCCCTCCAATCTACTGCCAAGGAAATCACCCATAACATCTTAGTCAGTGAAACCCTCTTGACTCGCCACACTCAGGACTTAAGTCAAACCAGCGCCGTCCTGGAAAACTTAACTCAATCCGCAGATCTTCACGCTCAAGAGACCGCATCCACCCAGGTTCAAGTTGCTCAGATAGAAGATCAAATGCTCTCTTTGAGAGGGCATCTAGGCAAAATCTATGGACTCACGCACCGGGTGACCGATTTAGCCTCTCAAACTAATCTGTTAGCACTTCATGCCGGGGTTGAGTCCCAGCGACCCGGATTGGAATGTCACTGTCTCGATGCGGTCGCGATCAAAATGCGAACCTTGGCCACGGAAACCCAAAAATCGGCCAAGGAAGTGAATACCCTCGTCACCCAACTCGAAATCGAACCCTATTCGGTTCCGATGGCACTTGAAGAACCGGAGCAAAGTAATGTAGAACCGATTTGGAGTGCGATCGGTGAACTGGCCACCCAGACTCAGGCCATTTCCAAGGGAAGTCAGCAGCAAGCTACGGCGATTCAACAAGTGTTCGATGCTCTGGACTCACCCTATCAAACCGCCCGAGAAACGACTCAGACTTTAAGCGAAACCAAAATCCGCCTTCAACAACTCAACCGTGACGCTCATCAGTTGTTGGAACTGTTATAATCTGGGTCTGGGTAGGGAGTATTTCTACCCAGTTCTTCCCCTTCACCCCCTAGCCGTCCGTCGTGATTGCTAGTTCTTAGTCGTGAATTGGGGTGTATCTTAATGCGGCCTGGAATGGGTGGCGATCGCATTTTTGATTAAAACTCGGTTTTCTCTCTTCTCCAACCGCAGAACTGTGTCCCTGTATCCGCACCCAAAGAGCCTATCGGTTGTTTCTTCAGATCCTGGCGCTATGGACACAGTTTTAACCGGGACTAAGCGCCTATTATAGAAGACGCTAACCATCCAAGGAACCTTTAAAAGCCTCCAGCATCGAAGCAGGAAAGACTAGACTTTAGGTATCACTAGATACACTGGACTAAGCCAAAACAATTGAGTTCAGGCTCAGGTAAAACCAGAATTATCAGGTGAACCCTTGCTGAGGGGCGATTCAAGAGTGCCTCAGCGCATCACCCCTTATGAGGACTAAAAATATGAGGTTAGGGCGAAAGCTTTATATAGGATTCGCGATTCCTACCCTGTGTTTGGCAGGGTTAGGGATTTATTCCCTAATTTCTTTTGCCAATATAGACCGGCAAGTCGAAACCATTTATGATGATCGCGTCGTGCCGTTACAGCAGTTAAAGGTAATTTCTGATGATTACGGAATCTCCGTGATTGATGCGGTGAATAAGGCTGATCAGGGTTTGTGGACCCTAGAACAGGCGTTGCAATCGGTCAGAACTGCTCTTGACCGGATAGAAGTGAACTGGCAGGCTTATAAAGGGACGCAACTCACCCCCGAAGAGGTCAGACTCATTCGGGAAGTAGAGCAATTGTTCGTTCGGGCCGATCGCGATATCGATCGTCTCCAACTAGCCTTACAGACTGGAAATCGGGCTGTTGTCAGCGAATTTAATGGCTATCTCTATGAAGCGATCGACCCGCTCACGGAGAAAATTAACGAGTTAATTGATTTACAGTTGGAAATTGCCAGACAAGAACGGGAAAAAGCCGCCGAGGTGTATCAACGCACCCAAATTATTTTTATTCCCTTGTTGTCCCTAGCTTTATTAATTGGGTCACCCCTGGGTTTTGCGATTATCCGAGGGGCGATCTCCGCTACCCTGACGGATATTATCAATACCCTTGCCAGCACCTCCACTCAGATTGCCAGCGCCACCACGGAACAGGAACAGATTGCCCAGCAGCAAGCTGGATCCGTGCATCAAACCAGTGTCGCCATGGAACAATTAAATCGTGGAGCAGATCAAGCGGCCCATCAAGCGATGGCATCAGCGACTGGAGCTGAACAAGCCCTCACCCTCACCGGATCTGGGACTCAAGCAGTCGATCGCACCCTAGAGGAAATGGCCAAACTCAATCAAACCGTGGGGTTGATGCGATCGCGAGTGGATGAATTGAGCGAACGCGCCAATCAAATTGGTGCGATCGCCGGACTTGTTAGCGATTTAGCCACTCAAACCCGTGTCCTCGCTCTCAATGCAGCCGTAGAAGCAGTCCGCGCCGGAGAACAAGGCAAAGGATTTGGGGTCGTTGCCACGGAGATTCGCAAATTAGCCGATCAAAGTCATCGATCTGCCGAAAAAATCAATCTCCTCGTCACCGACATCGAACAAGCCCTCAAATCTACCGTCCTCGCCAGTGGCGAAAGTTCCGAAAGCGTCGCCGAAGGAATTCGCATTGTTGAGGAAACTGCGGCAACCTTTGAAGGAGTGCGAAATGCCATAAATCAAGTCGCCCTCAATGTCTCTGAAATCTCTCTCAATAGCAAAGAACAAGCCAATGCCATCCAACAAGTTCTCACCGCTATGAACGAGCTGAATCAAGGGGCTTCCCAAAGTGCCACGGGGATCACTCAAGTCAAAATTGGGACCCAACGACTGAAAGAAGCTGCTTTGCATCTCAAATCCGTGGTTTAACGACCGTTCCTGGCCTCTTATACTCCATTCGTTTCTGGTCAGTCTGCACCAACTGACACCATCATCGGTGAGGTTATACGAACGGAAGTTCTGTCGATGATACAGAGAACACAGACTTGGCAAAGCCCGATTGGGGATGATTCCTTCTTCCGATTGAACACTGGGTTCCCCCCAACCCCCCGCTTACTCAAAGGACCACCGGTCAGGAGCCTTATTTATCATGACAGGACTTACGCCATCTTTAACATTAAACGCTAAATGTAGAGGCATCCTGTGCGAATCCCCTCTACATTTAGAGTGGACTTGAAAAATTTGCGGAAGTCCTGCATAAAAATCTGGCATGAAGCGATCGCCACCCAGATTGGTTCATGTCAATTATTTCCCCGTAGTCCATTTATCCTGGAACAAAAAGATGCTTCCAGGTCTCAACAAAGCATCTTTACTCCTGAACTGAGAGTCACGATTTCTCGTGCATTCCTTGCATTAATTCAGCAACCATTCATCCAAACTCGTCGGACCCAAACTTGACTCAGGCTCAGACCCACATCTGTGGTTTACTCAGACCAACTGAGTTCTCATCTGGATTATAGCGCGCCTTTCAGGAATTTGACTACTGGATCGGCTCCCCTCTCCCACAGGGAGAGGGGTTGGGGGCCGCCATCATCCATAGGCAAACGGCACGCCAGACTGGCTATATTGATCATCATTCACATCTCGATCCCTATCCCTACAGCTTATGTTGAACCATTTAAAATTAAGAAATCGCATGATTCTGGGATATTCGATTCCCATTTCATTCTTGTTGATGTTGACGGTATTCGTGTATTGGAAAATTCTCAAAATTTCTCAGACATTTCAACAAATTGAATTGACTCAATCTATTGTCAAAATCAGACAGGATTTAGATGATAGTTATCGCGGCATGGCCATATATATCCGAGGATATTTACTGTTTAATAGTGAAGAATTTCTGCTGAAATATGAAGCCGAGAAAAATCAGTTTAATCAAGCAGTTCTCATGGGGAGAGATACCATACAAGACTTGGGGCAACGTCAGCGCAATGAAGAAATGCTGGCTCTGCAACAACAATATGATGATTTTTCCCAACAACTGATTACTTTAGTCAAGGACAACAAAAGTAGACAAGCCATTGATCTGTTAAAAACCGGGGAGGGCAAAAACTATATCCAGAGTTTTGTAGAATTGAGCCGGGAATTTAACGATGCCGAAGAGGATATTTTAAATCAGGCAACGGCTGAAGCCAAAACAGCCATCAAGAGTTTAACCCTAGCCCTCCTATTGGGTGCAGTTCTCTGTCTGGGCTTCTCTGCGATCGCCGCTTTGGGAATTTCATCCGCAATTTCCCGAACCATTGAGCAGGCAGTCAGCCGGATTGCCAACTCCTCTACAGAAATTGCCACCACCCTAGAACAACAAGAACGCACCACTGCTTTAGCCGCCAGTTCCGTCAATGAAACCACAAGCACAATGGATGAACTGGAAACCTCATCCCGTCAATCCGCTGAACAAGCTCAGTCCTCCGCCGACGGTGCGCGGCAGGCACTACATTTGACCGAAATCGGGACCCAATCGATCAAACGCAGCCTAGAAGCGCAGGGAATCTTAAAAGAAAAAGTCACGGGGATCACCCAGCAAATTTTACAACTGAGTGAACAAACATCTCAGATTGGAAATATCTCAAAATTGGTCAGTGAAATTGCCAATCAAACCAATATGTTAGCCTTGAATGCAGCGGTAGAAGCCGTGCGAGCCGGGGAACAAGGGAAAGGCTTTGCGGTGGTAGCCAGCGAAATCCGCAAACTGGCAGACCAAAGCCAAAAATCAGCTCATAAAATTAATACCTTAGTCGGGGATATTCAGGGGGCGATTCATTCTACGGTCCTTGTCACCCACGACGGAACAAAAACCGTCGATCGCGGGGTAAATATCGCCCGAGAAACTGCCGATGCCTTGAATGGCGTTCGGGATTCTATCAACGATGTGGTGATGAGTTCTCAACAAATTGCTTTGAACGCCCAACAACAAGTCACGGCGATCGCGCAAGTGGTTGAAGCCATGAATTCCTTGAATCTGGGAGCCGCAGAAACGGTTAAGGGAATCGCGACAACCCGACAAAGCACCGAACAACTCAACGCCGCCAGTCTGGATTTAAAAGCCATTATTTAAAATTAACCCCATCTCCCCCATCTCCCCATCTTCCTCATCTCCCTCATCCCCCCCATCTACCCCATCTACCCCATCCCCCCATCTCTCCATCTCCCTCTTACCAAGGAACATTACTGGTGGCCCGCATTAACAACGGGTGCGCCCACCAGAAACCGAGGGTAAACACCGTGACACCGAGATATGCGGGGCGTAGAAATTCATCCCATTGGAGGGTTTGGCGGCCCTGGGCGATCGCCAGAAAGGGAATCACTGAGGTGCGAGCTTTGACCGCATCAAAGGCTTCTCCATATCGGGCTTTCATGCGCCGATCGCCATGCCAAACCGCAAATAAATGGTGCAATACCAAGCCAATGGAGGTCACCAAGGTAAACGAGGTCCCAATCCACAGGGTATGGGCAAGGCACCAAATTACTTGACCCACCATTTGGGGATGGCGACTAATTCTGATAATTCCCGTTTCAAACAAGTGCACTTGCGGCTTGGCGATCGCCGCCACTTCTAGTAAATTAAACGTTGCCGGGTAGAGAAACAGAAACGAAATCCCTGAGAGGGTCCAGACCAACGGCATCACCCCAGGCACACCCTGAACTTGCCACAATTGGACGCCATCGTAGCGGTGGTTAAAGAAATAAATAATCAGCACCACAGCGAAAGGGAGGCTCACCAGAGCGAACAAAACCCGGTACAATCTTGCGCCGATGAGTTGTTCCCCGCGAGGGCGCAGGGCCGCTAATCCACTATGGGCGATCGCGAACCCAAACAACAGCCCGATCATTATAAAATGGCTAGAAGTCAACCAGTCTGAGAACATCCCAAGCTCTTTCCCACTCCAAATATCTAACTCCAACGGGCCCTGGCGATCCCTGACCGGGCTGGTTCAGATTGCCACAGATGCCGGACCGGATGCTCTAAGCTCGTCGGAGGTGAAAAACATCTTAAGGCATCCCCTAACAAAAAGCGATAGGGGTTTTATCCACTCCCGGTGGATTCGATATCCAACTGACCGATGAATCATCCCATTATGGGTGGGTTGGTCAGTTCAACTATAAGATAAACTGAATCAGTTATCAGATCTCCATTAGCAGGGGATCATAATTTTTGACAGAGGGGATCGTACTCTCTGCTTTGACGGGATCGCCGATCGCCACCGAGGTTTGCTTTTATCCTAGATAGAGCTATCTCCGGCGATTTGGTAAACTCCCATACAACCTGACGACTGATTATCCGGGACTAGAATGGCAAGTTGTGCTATTTTCCCTCGCCTGCCGAGTTTGATTCATCCCATAGCAATATTGAACCTGCCTATTCCCTGTCCATTGATGTTAATCCGTCGGTTGCCATCAGACCCTTTGCCCCTTTCAGGTTTAGCAGTATGTCCGATCTACCTTTCACTTTAGATCAGTTACGCATTCTCAAAGCGATCGCCGCTGAGGGCAGCTTTAAACGTGCGGCAGATAGTTTATACGTTTCTCAGCCCGCCGTCAGCCTACAGGTGCAAAACCTAGAGCGGCAGTTGGATGTCCCCTTATTCGATCGCGGGGGGCGTCGCGCCCAACTCACGGAAGCTGGACACCTCTTGCTCAGTTATGGGGAAAAAATTCTGACCCTGTGTCAGGAAACCTGTCGCGCCATCGAGGATTTGCAAAATCTTCAAGGTGGGACCTTGATTGTCGGGGCTTCCCAAACCACCGGGACCTATCTCCTGCCTCGGATGATCGGGATGTTTCGGCAGAAGTATCCTGATGTCGCGGTGCAGTTGCACGTTCATTCGACTCGGCGGACCGCCTGGAGTGTCGCCAATGGACAAATCGACCTGGCGATCGTCGGCGGTGAAGTCCCCCCTGAACTCCAAGATTCCCTAGAAATCCAGCCTTATGCTGAAGATGAACTGGCTTTAATTCTGCCGGTATTTCATCCCTTTGCCAAACTTGAAAAAATTCAAAAAGAAGACCTTTATAAGCTACAGTTCATCGCCCTGGACTCCCAATCGACCATCCGTAAGGTCATTGATCAAGTGCTTTCTCGGTGTGATATTGATACCCGCCGTCTCAAATTGGAGATGGAACTCAATTCAATTGAAGCGATTAAAAATGCGGTTCAGTCCGGTTTAGGCGCTGCTTTTGTTTCGATTTCTGCCATCGAAAAAGAGTTGCAAATGGGCATTCTCAACCGCGCCACCATTGAGGGAGTTGTGGTTAAACGAATGCTGTCGGTGATTTACAATCCCAATCGGTATCGCTCTAAAGCTGCCGAGGCGTTTAGTCAAGAAATTTTACCCCAGTTCTCAACTCAACCTTGGGTGGATAGTTCAATGGAAAAACCCTTAGAATTTATGGAGGCAGAACCCCTTAAACCCCTTTCCACCAATTCAACGATTAGCTAAACAGATTTTAGATTTTAGATGACCCGATTGGAGAACGCCGCTCTATAAAATCTAGCATCTGAAATCTAAAATCTGTTCGGTAAAATTACGGCATTTGATATGGAAATTTACTGCACTCGTCCGGGCTGCTTGCGTCCTCAAAATAGTTTTGCGGATCTCGATGATACGACGACCCTCAAAACAGTCCAGCAAAAATTTTGTACTACTTGTGGGATGCCGTTGATTTTAGATGGTCGGTATCTGCCGGTGCGTTTACTGGGTCAAGGGGGCTTTGGGGCGGCTTTTCTGGCTCGCGATCGCCGCACTCCAGCCATGCGAACCTGTGTGGTCAAGCAATTCCAACCGGCTGGAGACCTGGGTCCCCAACAGTTGGCGATCGCCCATACCCTCTTTGAACGGGAGGCCGAAGTCCTCGATCGCCTCGGCAACAAACACCCCCAAATCCCGGATTTAATGGCGTTTTTTCCCCTAGAAATTCCCAGTCAAATTCCCGGCAAATCAGACCGGTTTTTTTATTTAGTTCAGGAGTTTATTGACGGTCAAAACCTCGAAGAAGAATTACAATCTCAAGGTAATTTTTCCGAGGAACAAGTGCGGGAGGTGTTTGTTGAAATGCTGAAAGTTCTCTCGTTCGTTCATGAAAATGAAACCATTCATCGGGATATCAAACCCTCGAATATCATGCGGTCCAAAACCAATGGTCGCCTCTATTTATTAGATTTTGGGGCCGTCAAACAAGTCACCCAATCCCCCGGGGTGACTAGCAGTGGACGCTCCACCGGCATCTATTCTATGGGGTTTGCTCCTCCAGAACAAATGGCAGGACGCACGGTCTTTCCCTCGACGGATTTATATGCGTTAGCGGTAACTTGCATCATGTTACTCACGGGAAAAGAACCCCAGGAGTTATTCGATGCCTACAGCAATGAATGGAATTGGCGAAGTCAAACAACTCTGAGCGATCGCTTCGCCGATATTTTGGACCGCCTCCTCCTCTCTACCCCCAGTCAGCGCTTCCAAGCAGCCCAAGAAGTCCTAACCGCCCTCAATTCTACCTCCCCATCCCCCATTTCCCCCCCATCCCCCCCATCCCCCATTTCCCCCCCATCCCCCCACTTCTCCACCTTCGAGGTCCTACGAGGAGCAGCCTTTACCGGATTTGAAGGGGGCCTACTGTTAATCGTTTTACGAAGCTTGGGATTTGCACCGGCGATCGGCACAATCGCCTGGTTACTGATATTAAGTGTCCTGATTTTCGTTCAACATCGGCGGTTTATTGAAAAATATGATTTACTTATTCTCGCAGTTGTCACCTTGGGGATTGTCTTCTTCATTCCGCCTTTTAATCAGGCATTTTTACGGGAATTTATCTTGTTTATCCCAGTTTTCGCGAGTTGTTGTGCCGTAGCATTTACCGCACTATTTCGTTTAATTTCCAAACTAATCGCTAAATTCTTATAAGCTATTTAGCAAAACATTCATGCCGTTCACCTTGTGAAAAATAAAACAGAGCCCCGCCTTAAACAAAAAAGGTTGGGTTAAGTTAACCTCAAACCTAACCACTTAAACCGAAACCCTTGAACCCTCCTTGACTTTTGCATCAAAAACGTCTGATTAATCTAAGTAAAATTTACTATCATTCGCCGAACCAATCCCCAACCTATCTGACTCAAGGTCTCCACCCTAACCTCGTTTACTTATCAGCAATGTCACTGAAAAACGAAACAACGATTCTGGTCTTAACCGTGCTAGTTACCGTCAGTTTAGCCGGGGGAATTATCTGGGGGTTAATCCGAGGATTCGGCACACCCTTTGAATCAGGTCATTCAGCCCGGGAAGGGATTTCCTCTCAATCCACAGTCCCCTATCGATTCGATCCTGATGCGAGAATTGGCAGTTTTGCCGAGGTTCCCAACCTACCCTCGGGACTGGCAACTTATGGCGGGAGCACCAGTTGGGCACCGATTCGGGGAACCGTCGATCCCGTGATTCAAATGGTTCTGCCCCAGTTTAAATTGCGTTATACCCAGCATCCGACGAGACCCCCGGGTTCGGGAACGGGAATTGAGATGATGTTAGATAATCAGCTAGTTTTTGCTCAATCCTCGCGCTCGATTAGAGAAGAAGAACAGCAGAAAGCGAAACAATTAGGATTTAGTCTAAAAGCCATTCCAGTTGCCCTAGATGGAATTGCCGTAGCAGTCAATCCCGACTTAAATATTCCTGGATTAACCTTAACTCAACTTCAACAAATTTATACCGGGGCAATCTGGAACTGGAGTCAAGTGGGAGGACCAAATGTGGAGATTGTCCCCTATTCTCGCCGTCCGGAAAACAGTGGCACTATTGAATTTTTTAGGGAGAATGTCATGGGTGGGGAGGCATTTGGGAGCAATGTACAGTTTATGCGGACCACCACCCTAGCATTACGAGAAGTGAGCAGTCGCCTGGGGGGAATTTACTATGCGTCGGCCCCGGAAATTGTGGGACAATGTAGTGTCACCCCCATTGCGATCGCCGGACAAACCAATCGCCTGATTCCCCCCTATCAAGAACCCTTCGTCCCCGTCCAAGATTGTCCAAACAGGCGAAATCAAGTGAATGCCGCCGCTTTTCAAAGTGGAGAATATCCTCTCACTCGCCGCTTATTTGTAATCGTCAAAGAAAACGGTCAAATTGACCAACAACTCGCCGAAGCCTACGCTGCACTCCTCCTCTCGGAACAGGGACAATCCTTAATCGAACAAGCGGGTTTTGTGAGAATTCGGTGAACTATTCAATCACGGCTGAGACTAAATCCGGTTGTAAAAAGTCGATTTTCTCTTTAGGGTATTCAAACAAATAAATTATCCAAATCCGAGGGTTAAGGACCCAACAATACTCTTTCTTGTAGCCCGCGCAGGCGGGCTATAGCCCTTCGGGCATGGCTTCGCTAACGTCCGTGTAGCCCCACCCTTTCCTTACGGAACGCTACGCGAACAGGGTGCGGGGTTTTTGCATATTTTATTTTTTGGAGTTCCCTTAGCCCGCGCAGGCGGGCTTCGTCCGTG
>CAYUEH010000020.1:0-1142 GCA_964442465.1 uncultured Laspinema sp.
TTAATCAACGGAGAGGGGGAGATTCGAACTCCCGGAACCCTTGCGGATTCATCTGATTTCAAGTCAGACGCAATCGACCACTCTGCCACCTCTCCAGTGCGGTTCTGTATTATCTTACCCCGAGTTGTCTGGAATTGAAAGAGTCAAGGGGGGAAAAAATCCGATCGCCTTTAAGCGAGGGTAGCAACAGATTCCGGGTGTTGTTGATACAGGACTTCTTCCGAGGCGACTGCGAAATTTTGATCCACCCAAACCAGGGAGGCGCGAGTCACGCTGTTCCCTTCTAATTCAACCAGGGAAAAGTTGCGTAATTGCCCCGTTTCTGTGGGAACAATCCGGGGGACGCGGGCCGCATTCAGATAAACAGTCCCATCGTTGGTGGTATGCAGGGATTTCCGCAACTGGGTTTGAGTGTGGCGGAGGCGGTGGTGCATATGTCCGAAGGTGACGAGGGGGATGGTTTTGCCCATTTTGCGGGTTTGGGCGATCGCATCGGCAAAATCCGGGTCCCCAAAGTCACCTCCCAGGGGTTTCCAATCTTTGCCGCAGGGGTCTTCGGGGCGATCGCCTAACCCTTTGGGTCCATTATGTCCCAGAAAAATAATCGTATCGAAGCTGGCGCGTTTAACCGCTGCCATAATGCGATCGGTAGACTCCACAAAACTGCTGACATCGCAGCGATCGCTATAAAAATCGGCATATTTCCATTCCGACCCTCCCCAGGTAAAGGGACGGGACCCCACCACCGTTAACCCAAACTCGGGAAAATCTAACTTGCCAAACCCCACATGAGTCTCGCCGAGGATATCCAATTGAGACTGAACCCAATCCTCACTCCGGCGATTATAAGGGCAAGTTTTGCGACCCCAGTCCGTCGCGGTGAACCAAGCGTCATGGTTTCCAAACGTCACCGCTTTAGGAATATCCAAGGCGGCGATCGCCCGGACAATGGGGACCGACTCATTGCCAAAATCTCCCACAAACAGCGCTAAATCAACCCCCAGTCGGGTTAGCGCTTCCCCATCGGCGGGTTCCCATTGTTCGTGTACATCTCCAACAATGGCAATTTTAATCTGACTTTTCTGATAATTGTGTCCGAACATCCCTGTTTCTCTCGCTGCTCTTTATCTAGGATAGGCAAT